>DLVS01000298.1:1642-2875 GCA_003445095.1 Verrucomicrobiales bacterium | reverse complement strand
ACCGTCCCGATGTTGCTCCTACTGGGCTTAGTGAACGCCCTTTTCTCGGCGGCCAATAACCGGCTCGCCATGGAAATCGTCCCGCCGATCGCCCGGAATCACTTCTTCGCCCTTTTTATGGTGGTCTGGCAACTAACGCTCGGACTCTCCCCCGTGCTCTGGGGCTTGTTGCTCGACGTGGTCGGACCGCGCACCGCAACTCTCTTGGGGTTCGAATGGAATCGGTACAGTCTCTACTTCGGTCTGGTCGCTGTCGCGTTCATCGCCGCCTTCGCCGTGTGCCGACGGCTGGTAGAACCCCGTGCCGCCGAGGTCAGCAAGCTCGTCCGCGAACTGATGTTCGAAGAGCCGCGCCGGTGGTGGACGTTCTTCGTGGGCCGGTAGTGTGTTTCCACACGGGCCCGGTCTCGAAATACAGCTTGGAATCTCCAAACACCGGAGTTGCCGGTTTGCTTTGCTGGGCGACCCTGTGCCGCGCATGAAATCCGTTCCGATACTTATCACTTTGTTCTTGGGGGTATCCGCGGCCCGTGGCGCGACTCCAGCCGCTGACGCCAACTGGCCCGCGTGGCGAGGTCCGCTTGGTAACGGGACTTCCCCGACCGCCGATCCGCCGATCCATTGGAGTGAGAGCAAAGGAATCAAATGGAAGGTGACGGTTCCGGGACGGGGTACTTCGACGCCGGTCATCTGGGCGAACCAGCTCTTCCTGCTGACTTCCATCCCGGCAGGCTCAACCGCCAGCCCGAAGAGTGGGGAGCCCTCCCCAGGCGCGGGCGGACGGCCCGCCCCGGAGCAGCCAACTCAGGCACAGCGCTTCACGGTGTTGTCGTTTGATCGCGCCTCCGGGAACACCGTGTGGGAACGGTCGCCGCGCAGTCAGGTTCCCCACGAAGGCCATCACCGCGATCATGGATTCGCGTCAGCGTCGCCGGTAACCGACGGCGAGGTGTTGATTGCCTCCTTCGGGTCCTTCGGAATCTACGGATACGATCTGAAGGGAACGTTACTTTGGGAAAAAGACCTCGGCGATATGCGCACGCGAAACGGATTCGGCGAAGGGAGTTCCCCGGCCCTCTACGGCCAAACGGTCGTGATCCTCTGGGACCATGAAGGAGAAGACTTCATCGTGGCGTTGGATAAACGCGATGGAAAAGAGCTCTGGCGACGCCAACGTGACGAGCCGACTGGTTGGAGCACTCCGCTCATCGTCCAGAGCGACGGGAAGCCGCA
>DLVS01000298.1:0-1493 GCA_003445095.1 Verrucomicrobiales bacterium | reverse complement strand
GGCGGGCAAACCGTCAACGCGATTCCCACTCCAGTAGGAATGGGGGACCAGGTTATCGTTACCAGTGGATTCCGCGGGAGCGCGCTACAGGTGATCCGACTTGGCGGGCGCGGCGATCTTACTGGAACCGACGCAATTGTTTGGAGCGCGTCGAAAAACACGCCGTACGTGCCGTCGCCCCTTTTGTATGGCGACAACCTATACTTCTTCTCGGGAAACAACGCGCTGCTGTCCATCTTCAATGCCAAAACTGGCAAGGCCGCCGTGGATGCCGAACGCCTGACCGGCTTGACCGGCGTGTATGCCTCACCCGTGGGCGCAGCGGAACGAGTTTACTTGGTGGGCCGCGACGGCGGAACATTGGTGCTCAAGAACGCGCCCCGCGTCGAAGTCTTGGCAACTAACAAGCTCGACGATGGCTTTGATGCCTCGCCCGCATTGGTCGGTACCGAATTGTTCCTGCGGGGCCGTCAGTCACTCTATTGCCTCAGCGAAGCCCAATAAAACTGCCGATCAGAGCGTGGATGGCCTTAAGCGTCGCGGCCCATGGATCGTAGTCGCGGAGGGAACAACGCGCACTCTTCCCGGGCACCACGATCCGAGTGCGTGCCCCCGGTTCTTCCACACGCGCCACATAGTCAGCGCCTCCTCCCGTCGGCGGCTCCACAATTCATGGGCTCCGTTCGGTCGGATTTTGAAGGTCCCTGCTGCCCATAGAGCGCATTGCCATGCCCGTACTGGCGGAAGCTGGGCGGTCGCATTAGCGTCAGCGCCGCCACATGTTTGCCGCCTTTCGTGCCATGACCGGGAACCAGCGGATCGCGTCGCTCGCGGGCGCCATCTTTGTGTTGGATCAGTTGAGCAAACTCATCGTGCTGCGTTATCTCGGGCTTGAGCAGGAACACGAAGTATTGCCTGGATTCTTCAAATTCGTCCACTGGGGCAACACCGGAGCCGCCTGGAGTCTGTTTCGGCACAACAATCACGTCCTCGCCGGAGTTTCCGCGCTGGCGCTCGTCGCCCTGTGGATTTTTCGGCGCCACTTCGAAGCGGACCAACCTATCGGCCAAGTCGCCCTCGGCCTGCTCTTCGGCGGGATCGTGGGAAACCTTTTCGACCGGCTGCTGCCGAGCCGCCAACACGTCATCGATTTCATCCGCTTCTATCTTACGCCTCGAAACGGCGGTGAGATTGGCTTCCCCGCGTTCAATGTTGCGGACACCGCGATCTGCACCGGGGTCGCCCTACTCATCTGGCTCTCCTGGCAGGCCGATCCAGCCCGCGCGACCCCGATCAAAGCGGAAGCCGCCACTCCTCCCAAGTGACTCCCGCGTCATCCTCGGCCTCGCTCCTTGTTCTGGCCGGACCGACCGCTTCAGGCAAATCCGCGGTCGCTTTGGAGCTGGCCGAGCAAATCGGCGGCGAGATCGTTTTCGAGGATTTAATGAACGTGTAACGGGAGAACGGAAGCGAGTCGTGTAGGGAAAGAGTAT
>DLVS01000825.1 GCA_003445095.1 Verrucomicrobiales bacterium | reverse complement strand
CATTTCGGTGAGGTCGGCGGCAGGACGGATCTCGAACGGTCCGGCCTTCACACCCGGATGTTTCGACATCAACTGGATCGCGTGATTCAAGTCGCGCGCTTCGAGGATCAGGATGCCGCCCAGTTGTTCTTTGGTTTCGGCGTAGGGTCCGTCGGTGATGGACACCTTGCCATTCTCCCAACGCAAGGTTGTAGCCGATTGCGGGCCTTGCAGCGCTTCGCCGCCCGCGAAGTGTCCGTTCTTCCGCAACTCGTCGTCGTAGTTAAAGCAGTCGTCCACCATCGCGTTACGGTCGGATTCAGACAGGTTCTCAAACTTGTTCGGCTCGATGTATCCCAGGCAGATGTATTTCATGTGTGTTCGTTTTGCTCGTTGTTTCGACGGCCTTCGTATTGACCGCTTCAGCAAATAGTCGATTGGAACTTCCGGAGTTCGACAACGCTCTTCACTTTTTCTCAACCAATTCCTGAAGCCGTTTTTCGAGGAACACTCGTTCCGGTTGCTGTCGCGTGAGCGCCAGAGCCCGTTCGTAGGAACAACGGGCGTCGGTTTTCCTGCCCAGTCGTCGGCACAAATCAGCTCGGGCCGAATGAGCGAGACCGTAATTGGTCAACTCGCCGCGCGCGAATATGGCGCCAATCAGCGCCAATCCGGCCTCCGGTCCATCGCGCATCGCCACGGCCACCGCCCGATTCAACTCGACGACCGGTGAGGTCTCAATCCGCGCTAGGGCGGTGTAAAGCGCGACGATTTGCGGCCAGTCGGTTGACGCGGCGTCGGACGCCTCGGAATGCACCGCCGCAATCGCCGCTTGAAGCGTGTAGGGACCGAATCGCCGCGATAACAATGCCCGTTCCACCAGCTCCAAACCCTCGGTGATTTGTTCACGATTCCACAGCGAGCGGTCCTGATTCTCCAATAGGATAAGCTCCCCTGTGGGCGAGGTTCTGGCTGGGCGGCGCGATTCCTGTAAGAGCATCAACGCAAGCAATCCCATCACCTCCGGCTCCGGTAATAATTTCAGCAGCAATCGTCCGAGCCGAATGGCTTCACTCGACAGATCCGACCGTGTCAGCAACTCGCCCGACGACGCGAAGTAACCCTCGTTGAAGACGAGATAGACCACTTGCAGCACCGTCCCCAGACGATCGGGCAACTCGTCCGCGGGCGGCACCTGATAGGGGATGCGTGCTTCGCGAATCTTCGCCTTGGCCCGCACAATTCGTTGGGCGAGCGTGGGCGCCGTTGTGAGAAGCGCGCGGGCGATCTCCTCGGTCGTCAGGCCACACACCTCACGCAAGGTCAATGCCACGCGGGCTTCCGGCGCCAGTGCCGGATGGCAGCAGGTGAAACTCAATCGCAACCGGTCGTCTTCAATGCTCACGTCTGTGTCAACCGCTGCGTCGCCGGCTCCGGTCTCGAACTGTTCCGCGATCTTTTCCTGCGAGGCATCGAATCGGGCCCGTCGGCGCAACGCATCGATGGCCTTGAATCGTGCAGTGGAAACGAGCCAGGCACGGGGATTGGCCGGCACGCCATCCTGCGGCCAGCGTTCCGAAGCCGCGGCGAAAGCATCCTGCAACGCATCTTCGGCCAAATCAAAATCCCCAAGCAACCGGATGAGCGTCGCGAGAATGCGGCCAGACTCCGCGCGATAAAGGGCATCCAGACTTTCCCGGACTTGTTCGATCGCGCCTTCCGACATCGGCCGAAGGGTGTTGGTCGATTTGGCCAGAACTCAAAATGAAATCTTCCGGCCGGATCACCTCGCATTACACCGGCAAGGAATTTCGGTCTTCAAGCTCTCCCCTCTTGGACCCGTGGAGGATTCGACTGACGAAGCTCGCGTGGACATCCGAACCAACACGCCGGAGCGCGTAATCCTCAAAACCATTTCCAGGCTCTGGCTAAAAGATCGTCACCTGCGTGGGCGGCGCGGCGGCGGCACGTAACGCCGTGGCCACATCCCAGTTGTTCCAGCCTTCGATAATTTTCCCGTCGCGCAAGCGGAGCAGGCACATCACGGGCACGGTCACCTCGTTACCCGTCGCCGGCAGTTGGCCCAGTGGGCCCGTATGACGGAGCCGCGCCGCGAGTCGCACGGCCACGCGATCCTCCACACCGAAAATGTCTTCGACCACGAAGTGCATTTCTCCAAAGGCAGCGTGAAGCATCTCTGCCGCGGCGCGAAACGCCGACGCTCCTCGAATCGTTGCGCCAGGGCCCCCGAGGTCGTAGGCGACAGCGTCGTCGGCCAACAATTCATCGATGGTTTCCAAGCGACGTTGATTCCACACTTCTTCAAACCAGCGTCGAACAATCTCCGTATTTTCATTCTCCAGCATGGCGAGATACTGGGGTGGTGCCGGACGATTGGCAATTCGACTGAAGCTCGGCGTAGCAGCCCCTCGCCAACTCACTGCCGACTGAACACCTCCTCGGCTCGATGGGGCGCATTTCCGACTCGCCGGCAGCCCGGGGGTTCGGCCAAAAATCAGCCCGATGAAGTTCGTGCTCGTCGAAGATCAGGTGATGTTTCGCGGCCTCATTCGGAAACTACTGATTGAGGAATGCCAAGGTAAGATCCTCCTTGAGACGAGCACGCTCGCCGAACTGCGCGCCAACCTCGATAAGGTTCGGGCCGCTGACTTGTTGCTGCTCGACATCTGGCTGCCCGATGGCGACGGGCTAGAAATTGTGCGCGAGATGTCGGCGGCGTCCATCGCCACTCCCGTGCTGTTGTTTTCCTCCTCGTGCGAGGACTACATCGTCGAGCGCGTGAACAAGAGTTTTGCGCAGGGTTTTGTGCATAAGGACGAGGATCCGAAGGTGTTGCTCACCGCCATTCAGATCGTGGCCGCCGGAGGCGCGTTTTTCAGCCCACGTTTCGTGGACCGCCGCCGGCAGCTCGAGAACAATCCGGAGAGCTTCGACAAAATCCTCTCGCGCCGCGAGCAGGAGCTCTTGTGCTTCCTGGGCTCCGGCTACTCGGACACGGAAGTTGCTGCCGTGATCGGCGCGAGCGCCGGCACGGTGCAAACCCACCGGCGCAACATCATGATGAAACTCGGCGTCCACACGGCCCAGGAACTGCAAGCCTATGCGTTGAAGAGCGGATTCACGACGGTGGCTCGGTTGCAGTAGCGCATAGAAACTGGTCGCAAGCGCGCAGGAAGGGCTCTGCGGGCTCGCCGCGTTCAAGCGCGCCTTCCAAGAGTTCCAGTTGCTCGGCCACGTCGGTGAAGCCATCGGCGCGACAAGCATTGTTCAATCGGTGCGCAAGTTCGGCGGCGCGCTTGGGGTCGCGAGCGGCGGTGCGCTCGAGCTCTTCCCAGGCCGTAGCGATTTCAGCCGACGGTTGTGGCGCGGAAACAGGGTTGAGAGCTAGTCGGTGCGATGTCTCCAAGGAAATCGTGGCGAGTCGGTGCTCCCCCCAGCTCGCTAATGTCGTGCGGAGTTTCTCCAAGGTGATCGGCTTACTGATGAAGCCAGACATGCCGGCGTTAAGGCACTCTTCGCGGCGTTCCTTCGTGGAGTAAGCGGTGACCGCGAACACGGCGGGCGTCGGGTTGGAGCACAGCTTGAGAATCTTCTTGGTTAGTTCGACGCCATTGGTGTCGGGCAGCCGGTAATCCGTGAAGATCACGTCGTAACCGTTTTCCCGCGCGAGCTTCAGGGCCTCTTCGCCAGTCGTCGCCCAGTCAACGGTGTAGTTCATCTTCGCGAGAATGCTGCCCAGGACGATCCGGTTGTAGCCCTCGTCCTCGATCGCTAGCGCCTTTGCCGGCAGGGTGCTCGGCGGCGCCGGCGTGGCCGCGGGTGTCTGCTCGTTGGCGCGGGCAAACGGGACGTCGAGGTAAAACGTCGTTTCACCATTGGCGCTCACTGCGCCAACCTCGCCCCCCATCGCTTGCGCGTACTTGCGGCAAATGGCGAGACCGAGGCCAGTGCCGCGGATGTTCCTCTCGATCGCCTCGCTCCCGCGCGTAAAACTCTCAAAAAAGCCGTCAAGCGTGTCTTTCGGGATCGTCGGTCCGGAACTCGCCACCCCGAGCGTGAGCCGCAGCCCGGCCTCGGTGTTCGTCAACAGCGTGCTCACCCGGGCGCTCGGAGGTACGCCGTATTTCAAAGCGTTGTTAAGGTAATTGGCGAAAATCTGGCGGAGTTTGCCAAGGTCGCCAATAAGCCAAACACCATCCGCCGGTGGATCCACAAAACGAATCTTCGCTCGGCTCGGATCGACGGTTGCGGCAGCCGCCTCAAGGGTGTCTCGCAGATCGAACTTGACGGTCTCAAGCTCGATTCGCCCCGCTTCTATTTTCGAAAAGTCCAGGATGTCGTCGACGGTGGTGCGCAACTGATCGGCGCAGTGGTGCAGGAGCTTCAAGGTGTGCGCCTGTCGGGGAGAGGCGGGTCGCTCGCGCAAGATTTCCACGAGCCCAATGACTCCGTTCATCGGGTTGCGAATTTCGTGCGACATCGAAGCGAGGAATTCCGTCTTAGCCGCACTGGCCTCGGCGAGGGCGTGGGTGCGCTCTTGCACAATTCGCTCTAGCTCCGCGGTGCGGCGGCGCAGGTTGTGGGTTCGCAGACGATACAAGCCGTAGAACGCGAAAGCCGCAGTCACCAGATACCCAGCCGCCGCCGGAGCGGTGGCATACCAGGGGGGCAATACGGTAAACGTGTAGGCAGCCACCGGGCCGGTATGGCCGAGATGAGTCGCGCGCACTTCGAGGGTGTAGCTCAGGGGTGAAAGCGAAGGATAGCTCACCCGCTCGCTGATTTTCGTCGACAACCAATTGGTCTCGCTGGGTCGCAGTCGCCGTTCGTAACGAGGCTTCTCGCCGAATTCGTCGAACGGGAGTGCGCCGCTAAACGCCAGCCCGCTTTCTTCCACCGCCAGTTCTCCTGGTGGAGCGGACTTGGTGAGGGTGGTCCCAGTCGAGCGATCGCGGTAGGTGAACATCAGTTTCGGTGGATCGAGCCGATAGGCCGGCTTGAGCTGGTCCGTGTTGAGCTCAAAAACGGTGGAGTCGCCGCAGAGGGTCAGCACGTGGCCGTCCCCATGGATCGAATGAACCTCCGAGAGTTCGGCGAGCCCCTTCGCTTCGACCGTTTCCCAAGTCACGACTTCGCCGCGGGCAACCAGTTTCCCGAGCCGCTGAGCGCCCTCCTGCTCCCCCACCAACCAAAGGCCATCGGAGTTCTCC
>DLVS01000378.1 GCA_003445095.1 Verrucomicrobiales bacterium | reverse complement strand
CTCGCTGTTGTTGCGCAGGCAGTTTGATCTTGGATTCGTACAGCTGATAAACCCGGCTCGCCATGCGATCTAACCCGGTGTACTGGTCATTGTCCCCCTGCGCGAGTTGATCATAGGCGTTGGCAACCAACCCTTGAATCGCCTGAGTGACTCGGTCGCGAGAGGTTTCGTTCACATCCTCTTCGATCTTCCCGAGGGCAAAAGTCTCCATCGTATCGGTCGGATCAATACCGGATTGCGGCCCGGTCCCGAATTTTTGAACGAGATAGTTGAACCATTTTTGGGCCTCAGCCTGACGATTGTTGGCATAGAGGAAATACACGGCGTCCTTGAGGAAATTCCGATGAGCCCGCGCAATGTGTCCTTTGTTCTCTTCCGACTCGGCTGTGATGGAATCCTCGTATGCCTTCGAAGCGGCGGGTATAATGTCTAAGTTTGGGCGCAGATCGGGAAGACCGCTGACGCGATTGGTTATGATCCGGCCGTGGTGAAGCGTGGCCAGCATCGGCTGAAAGATGGTGCGGCGTAGGGGTAAAATGTCTTGTTGGGGAGAATTTTCGATTCCGCGAATCGCCCAATAAATGGCGTGCGCCTCGGGCAGCCGCCAATCGAGAGGTCCGTAGATGGCATCCACCTTCTGCATCTCTTTCGGATCCAATTTCAATTCGGCGAGTCGCCGAACGCGTTCACGGTCTTCCGGTGTTTGGGGATTTAGCAGAACGTCATAGTCCGCGCGGCCGTTGGGCACGAGTGGATTCATTTTGAGAAACCACTGAGTCTTGTAAGTATTGTGGGCATCATCGAGATTCGCGCCCATCTTGTGTTGGAAGAACCAGGCGAGCTCGCGGTACATGAGGGCCTTGCTCGGATTATATTGCAGACCTTGATCGCGGAGGAGCTCGATGCCTCGTTGGACCCAAAGCCAGCGGTCCGCATGTTCGGGGAATTTGACGGAAATGTTATAGGCCATGTTCCAGGCCTGAAAAATCCAGGGTGTGTCGAGGTGCGGCTGTAGTTTAGTGATCCAATCAGCGAGCTGGACCGCCTCGAAATACTTCCCTTCCTCCTGAAGATCGTTGGCGCGAATCCAGAGGGCGTTGGCGATCAGGCCTCGGAACGCGCCGAGGGCGACGGTGGTGAACGCGAGCACCGGCGGCGCGTTGCTGATCACCGCCGTCCGAGTGATCCCGAGCCGTTCGCGGTCGCGGTTGAGGCCCCGTTGAAGGAAGCCGGACGCCACCAGGCCGACGATGAGCACCAGGATGAAGGCGACCTTCCGAGCGTTCATGGCTAGATAGGCGCGGCAAGTTCGCGCCGCGTAAAGATCCAGATGCCGCAAGCCGCGAAAAACCCACCGGCGACCCCGACGACGAGCGCCAATGCTTGAGCAACACGACTCCAGGAAATATTGCGGCCGGTGCTCAAAGCATCCACGGGATCGTAGCCAGTGATGAGGTCGATTACCTGCTTGGCCGTGCCGTAAACCGCGACCGCGGCGCGATTGACGAAGGTCTGCGCGGCAACGACACCCGTTTCACTGTCGATGCCCACGATGCCCTGTTGTTCGACGACTTGCTTCAAGGTTCCGGTGGAAAGCCCGACAATGAGGATACCGAGCGAGACGAAGGCCGCGACGCTGAATTGGAGCTTGGAAGCCGCGAACAGTCCCACGGCACCGAGTAGCCCCAGCCAGGCCGCAATGATCAGCAATCCGCGAATGAAGTTGGAGCCAAAGCCGCTCTCGGGATAAAGGACCTCAAGCCCGTCTTCGAGCGGGAAAAGAACTGGGCGATCATTCAAATTGAACACCATGACTGCGAGAACGCCATCGTCAGCCAGAAGATTCGTGCCAATGGGAAAGGTGGTAGGAGACTCGGGAGCAAAGCTGTTGGCGAACGTATAGGGACGACGATTCTCGCTGCCGACATTCCATTCGAATCGATGGGGCGTGCTGCTACCGGCGGCATCCGGCGAGTAGAACTTCACCCGAAGTTGTAGGGGCTCGTTCCGCACGGAGGAGGCGAGACTGCCGAAGGGGATGCGCCAGATCCGATACTTCCCCGGGGGTACGTACTGTTCGCCGGCTTTCAATCCTTCCCTAATCTGATCGCGCAGGAACTTAAGGTCCTTCGTTCCAGTAATGGACTCGGCATTCTCTTTGAGCCGTTTCTGATAATACTCCTCCACCTCTTTTTCATAATCCATCGGTGGTTCCCTCAAGGCGCCACGGGCGACCAACACTTCCTCGCGTAAGATCCGTTGCTCGGCGGGAGATAATCCGGCGGCCTTCCAATACAGCAACACGTACAAGGTGGTCCCGGTCACGGCCAGAAACGCCAGATTCAGCAGCATGATCCCAGTCCACTTGCCCAACCATACCTGCCAGCGCGGAATCGGTTTGGTGCAGACGACCTGCATCGTGGCGTCCTCAACATCGCGGGCGAGAGTCCCGCAGGCGAGCCAGACGGTGGCGAACCCCAACAGCGCGGTGATGCTGGTTAACGTGTAAGTGATCAGGATTTGGGTGAACCCTTGGGCGGACCCGTCGTGCTTTAATATCAATGGAAGCGCAATGACGACGGCGAGCAAAAGCAACAGGAGCACGACGACGAGCCGAAACCGAAAGGCGGCCTTGAGGGTGAGCAGAGCGACCGCCGCCAACCCACGCAATCTCCGGGGTATGAAGTCGGGCACCACAAACATTCGACGAGCTCGCCACTCCGGGAGCGGCTGCCCGCCGACTGCGGCTAGTTTCGCTAATGCGCCCGCGCCATCACGAGCTTCAATGGTACAACGATAGGCATAACCACGGCGTTCGACTTTGAGCTGCTTCAGGCGCCTGCCCGCGAAGCCGACGCCGACGCCAAGCACGACTTGGAATAGCAAATAGGCGGTCCAAGGCGCCTTAGCCATCTGCAAGAGAAAGATGCCCAAGGCATTGACGCCCGCCGTAATCACGCCCTCGACCCAGAGTCCGTGAAAGAACATCCAGACCCAGTCGAGTAAGGCCGCCAGCCAATAGAATCCTCGCCGCAAGGCAGTACGGTCCCGAGCCTCGTTCTCGAAGATTTCAAAATAGTGGGTCATGGCGGCGCGCCGTCTCGAAGTCGCGGTCCAGTGAGTTAGGGTTTCTTTTGCCCCAAGAGCCCAGAAAGTTTCTCGTTGGCTTTCGTTAGATCCACGGCCGCCGGTTTCTCGACCACTGGTAACGGAGTCGGCTCGGATTCGACGGGCTTCGCTAACGTCTTCAAGAGCGCCTCATCGACCGCCGGCTTGGGTTCTGTCACTTCGACCGGCAGCAAAGGAACCGTGGCGGGGCGGGTCAGTCGATCCAATACACGATCCGACTGGCCGGCCGAGGTGTTCGCGTCTCCGGCAATAAACTGCGCCACTTGGTTTCCGCTGGTGGCTCCACTGGTTTCCGCTTGAGCCCGGGCTCGTTCCACCACGCCGAGAAAGTAGCTCTCGAGATTTTGCGTGGGCGTATCCAGTCGCACTCGATCTCCGCCTTTCTCGCGGAGGATTTCGAGCGCACGTTGCAACGTCTCGCGCTCCAGGAGCGGTGCGGTAATCTGGACCTCGTCGGGTTCGGCGAGCAGTTCCTTCAACGTCCCTTGCGCTTGGATGCGTCCGCCGTAGTAGATCACCACCCGGTCACAGACATCTTCCACGTCGGCCAGTAAGTGGCTGCTCAGGATGACCGTTTTGCCCCGTTTGGCCAAAGCGAGAATGAGCTGCTTGATTTCGTGACACCCGATGGGATCCAAGCCGGCAGTGGGCTCATCGAGAATCACGAGATCCGGATTGTTGATCAGCGCCTGAGCGAGCCCGATGCGGCGCTGCATGCCCTTGGAGAATTCGCCCACGGTCCGAGTGCGGGCTTGATTGAGCCCGACCATCTCGATGAGCTGCTCGGCGCGGCTCTGGCGTTCTCTCGAGTCGAGTTCGAACAGGTTGCCGAAAAAATCGAGGGTCTCGCCCGGATTCAGAAAGCGGTACAAGTAACTTTCTTCAGGAAGATAACCGATGCGCGCCTTGGTCTTCACGTCGCGAGGTGATTGGCCAAACACCGAGATCGCGCCTTTGGTGGGGTAGAGCAGCCCGAGGATCATTTTGATCGTGGTGCTTTTGCCCGAGCCGTTGGGACCGAGCAGACCGAAGACCTCTCCGCGTCGGACCTCGAAGTCCACGTTGTCCACGGCGCGTGCCTTGGGGCGTCCCCAAAAATCTTTGAAGACCTTGGTGAGACCTACAGCCCGAATGACGATGTCTTCCTCAGACGCTGTGCGGAGAGCGGACTGTGGTGAAGTTAGCGTGGCCATGGTTAAGGAATGTACCGGGACGAAACGCCGCGGGAAGCGCAAGACTCAAGGTGTTTGTGCAATAACAGTTGGGCGAGTCCACGCTTGTCCAATTCGTGTTTAGCGATGGCGATCATCGCCTCATGCAAGCCTTTGGGATCGGCTGGTATTAGGACTTCGTTGGCATGTAGGAAGGCCAAAGCGGCACTGATGGCCACCCGCTTGTTGCCGTCTAAGGACGCTTGCGACTCGGCAAAGTGGAAAGCATATGAAGCCGCGATGTCGAACCGGGTCCCGTCGCCATACCAGTAAGTGTTCTGCGCCGAGGCCACTGCCGACTCGACGAGTCCAGGTTCTCGAACGCCCGCCTGACCGCCGAATAGCTCTAAACCTCGAGCATGTAGTCGCATGACTTGATCGAGTGTCAGGAACCTCGGCTCGTCGTTTTCAGCCATTGGCTACGCGGCCAAGCGACCGAGTAACTCAGCGTGTTCTGAGAAAACGAATCCCGCCGCTTTAGCAAAACGAGCCTCATCAACGACCAACGAGGGTCTCTTAGCGTGGAGCTCGGAGGATGGGGCTAATGCGCCCGCGTCTTGCGCCATTGCTTTCAGCGCCGCAGCTCGCTCTTCGAACGCGGTTCGAAGCTTGGCCAAATCGTGAAAATCCATTTTCCCGATCTCCGCTATTATTTCGGCTGTGCTCATTGCGATGTAGCGTCCACTAGGCTACTTGCGGCGTCAATGTCACCGGGCCAGCGGGTTCGACTGGGCCGCGAGCGTCTGGGGGTTCTGTCGCCGTTGGCAAAGGTTCCAACTCCTCGCCTTGACGCACGAGTCGAGCGCTGTTGAAAACGACGAATAACGCGCCGGCGTTGTGGAGGATCGCCGCCACAATCGGATTGAGGTAACCCGCCGCCGCCGCGGCCAGTCCGCCGACGATAAAACAGACTCCAAACATGAAATTCTGGTTGATCACGCCGCGCGCCATGCGGGAAAGCTTCACCAAGAAGGGAAGCCGCCGAAGGTCATTGTTCATGAGCGCGATAGTGGCCGAGTGAATCGCGACTTCGCTGCCGGCCGCTCCCATCGCGATGCTGATGTCGCCGGCTGCCAGAGCGGGCGCGTCGTTCACACCGTCGCCGATGACCGCGACTCGATATCCCTTCGCTTTATAAGCCTTAACAAACTCGACCTTGTCTTGAGGCAGGCATTCCGCCACTACCTCGGGCATGCCGATTTCGGCGGCCACGCGCTCAGCCACCGGCTTCCGATCACCGCTCACCATGGCCAATCTTCGAATGCCTGCTTGCTGGAGTTCCTTGAGGGCTTGGCCGGCCTCAACGCGCACTTGATCCTGGAGTCCGACCCAACCGATGCATTCCTGGTTCCGCGCGATAAACAGCAGGCTGAAACCAGCGGCTTCATCAAGGTCCACGGATTGCATTAAGTCGCCCGTAATACCCTGTTCCTTCAGAAAGGCGGCCCGGCCAATCATGATGCGAGCGCCTTCCACGGTGGCAATGACGCCCCGACCGGCTGCTTCCTTGAAATCAGTCGCCGGGGTGAGGGGCACTCCGGCCTCCTCCGCCAATTGCACCAGCGCCTTAGCCGTGGGGTGATTGGAGAATCTTTCCACACTGGCGGCGAGTCGAAGCAGTTCGGCTGGAACCACGTCCCCGACGGGATTTAGACGACTTACCGCCAGCTTGCCCGTGGTCAAAGTACCCGTCTTGTCGAAGACGAAGGCGGTGATGCGCGCGGCCGCTTCCAGGTCTGCGATATTCTTCACGAGAATTCCGAGGCGAGCTGCGGCGCTAAGTGCAGCAACCATCGCGCTCGGAGTCGCCAGAATGAATGCGCATGGACAGGCGACCACCAACGTGGCGATCACGCGGTTGAGATCTTTGGTGAAGGCCCAGACGAGTGCGGCGATGACCAAGACGAGCGGCGTATAAAAATGCATGTACTGGTCAATGATCCGCATGAACGGCAGCTTCGTCTTTTCCGCCGCCAGGATCAGTTCGCGCACTCGGCCGAGGGTGGTGTCCTGACCTGCTTTGGTCACCTTGATGTCCAGCGCGCCGGTCAGGTTGATGGTTCCGGCGAAGACCGGATCGCCAGGTGATTTGTCCACGGGCAAGGATTCGCCAGTGATGTTGGCTTGGTTGAGGGAGCCCTGTCCGGAAGTGATCACACCGTCGGCGGCAATATTGTCGCCCGGCCGAACACGGATCACATCACCAATCTTCAACTCACTCGAAGGCACTTCTTCTTCACGACCTCCGGTAAGGCGGCGCGCTTTGGTCGGGGTGATCTTGACCAACGATTCAATCGAGGCGCGCGCTCCGGCCGCAGTGCGAGTCTCAATGATTTCGCCCATCAGCATGAAAAACGCGACGATGCCGGCAGTCCGAAAATCGCCCGTGGCGGCCGAAGCTAAGACACCTAAGGCCACGAGCTCATTGATGCTCAGAACTCCATTGCGTAAATCGAGAAACGCCACTTTGAGGATGGGGTATCCCAAAATGCAGGCGCCGAAGAGAGCACTCAAGCCAGCGACGGTCGTTCCCCGTTGGAACACCCAGTCCACCAGAAACGAGTTCAGCACGAAGATCAGCCCAACGATCGTCTGGGTCAGTTTGACGTTGGTGTGCGTATGAGCGAGCGCGCCGTGGTCATGGCCACACTCGGCGCAATTCGGGTCGGCCTGGCGGGAGAGAAGCGAGGTGACTTGCATATATGTGCGTGACTTGAGGATTGGCTGTGACTTGAGGGTTGGTTTATTGGTTGAGCGGAGCGTTCGGGTCACGGCGACCTTGAGCAAGGGGCTCGCGATTCATTTGGATACGCAATTCACGCGGCGTGCCGTCAGGCCGATCAGAGATGAAGAACTTGTCGGGAGCGTTGGTTAAGATTTGAGCTAGCGCTTCGATGCGGAGGCGGGCGCGGAGCAAGGCGGGTTCGCGTTCGTAGTAAGGAAGTTGGTCCTGAAAATACTTGGCCTCAGCCGCCACGGCTTGAATGAGAGCGTTGCTCGACACAATCCCTCCGGAACGAATTGCCGCGGCTTCTCCCTCAGCGGTACGGACCCGCTCGTTGAAGTATCCTTCGGCTTCGTTGACCTTCTTGGATCGATCTTGCTCCGCCGCGATCACGGCGTCGAAGGCCTGCTTCACAAACTGCGGCGTCCGTGTGTCCACGATCACTTCGTCCACCGCCACTCCCAATTGTTTGGCGTCGATGAGCTCACGCGCCCGGGTCGCAATAGCCTCGCGAAACGCCGTGGGCTCTTTATAGAGCGCGGCGTCAGCGGAGAACTGCGCGCTCGTTCGGTAGATCGCGTTGTTGAGCACGTCGGACAGCAAGTTGGTGACGTTTTCAAAGCGAAAGGCATATGCCACTGGATCGGCGATGCGGTATTTGAGCGCCGCCCGCACATGCAGGATATTGCCATCCTGAGTCAGCGTATGGCCGTCGACGCCGGGCACCAGACGCTCCTGTGCCATCGGCTCGGTGCCGAGTGCTTCCTCTTCGGGAGTGGTGGCGTACCAAGCGCTATTGGCCCGCACGGTTTTCGCTTCGCCAGTCCGAACACGCACGATCTCATCAATCGGATACGGCAATGCCCAATGCAGTCCGGGCTTGAAAATCACATCGGAGCCCGTGCCGCGGGGTTTCCCGAAGCGTAAGACGATCGCCACTTCGCTGGGATCGACCGTGAAGACGCAGGAAAACACGAAGGCGCACGCCAAGAGGACTACGAAGATTCGGACCAAAAGGAAACTGCTCCCCAAGGCCTCATTTAATGCCTGGCTAGACGCGTCGTCGGCGCTGGTGACCGGCGTTGGTGTCAGCTTAAGCTGACCGGAGCGGGAAGAAGGCTCAGCCATAGCGATCAACGATTGGAGGTCCGAGCCTTGTCGTTACCTATCAGGTTGAACGGCGGCGTGGTCTGATCCAGGAAGAGTGTCGCGCGGTCCCTCAACGCCTCCCGCAGGGCATTCAACTGATAGATGAAGATGGCGAGGTCGGGATTTTTCTCTAGCACAGCGAGTTCTTTAGAGGCCCGAGCGTCGGCGTCCCCCATGATTCGTAGGGCATCAGCTCGGGCTTTGGCTAACAGTTCGTCCCGCTTACGATCGGCTTCGCTGCGGATCTCCTGCGCGCGCGCGTTGCCTTCGCCTTGGTACGTCTTGACGAGCCGTTCCCGCTCGGCGCGCATTCGTTCGAAGACCTTCGTGGTGATGGATTCAGGCAGGCCGAGTTGCTTGATCCCGACCATTTCGATGGCGAGTCCATACGTGGAGCCAGCGGCACTTTGGATCTCCTTAAGAATGTCGGCTTCGACCTGATCGAACTTGAGCGCCTTTGGATCCGGCGAAATGAGATCGCCGAAATCATATCGGCCGACGACTGCGTTCTTGGCGTTGCGGATCAATCCGTCGAGCGTGTTTTCGGCTTTCAGCGTGTCCCCGCCAAAAACCTCGAGAAACTTCCGCGCGTCGGAGATTCGCCAGCCAACGTACACGGCCATTAGGATATTCCTGGCATCGCGAGTGGTGGATTGGTCGAACTTGCGTTCAAGATTCTGAAGTCGGTTGTCGAATTTATAGACTTTCTGAATGGGCAGGGGCAGCCGGAAGTAGAGGCCTGGATTTGGTAGATCACGGGAGTACCGGCCAAAAGTGGTGACGACGCCGATCTCGGTGGTCCTGACCTGGAAGCAGAACAACAAGGCGAGGAACATCAGCAGCAGCAGCGCGCCGACGACAAGGGAAAGACGGGATTTGTTCACGGGAGAGAGTCTGGAATGTCAGGAAATCGGTTAAGCGAGTTGACGAATGCGAGGTCGGAATATGCGCGAGGTTGGTGTCATGAGCGAAAGGTCGGCGGTTTACTTCGGGGAATTGGGGTCGTCTAGTCCCAGATCGCCCATATCTGGTCGAATCTTCTCCTCGAGATTGAACAAGAACACGTCCGACGTGTTCGTGGCCCCGAGTACGATTTTGCGGCTGCGGGCCGCGGATCGCGCGAGGGTGTCCAGGTAGGTGCGTTGGCGGAAGACCTTTGGAGCCGCGGCGTCGGCTTGCATCTGTCCGGCGAATTGGGCGGCGCGGCCGGCTGCGTCTTGGACTCGGATTGCGGCGGCTGCATGTGCGTAATTGTTGGTCGCGATGACC
>DLVS01000555.1 GCA_003445095.1 Verrucomicrobiales bacterium | reverse complement strand
GAGCGCAAGAAGTACGGTCAACCCGGCGCCCGGAAGCGTTTCCAATTCAGCAAGCGCTGAGTTTTCCGCAGAACCACTTTTCGAAGCCTCGTCCGGATTTCGGGCGAGGCTTTTTCTTTGAGGCACGTCGCTGGCCAAGCGGCAACCGGTGCGGCAACCTCGCGCATGCTCGCACAGCGGCTCCGAGCCTTTCGCCAAACACTCCACGATCTGGGACGATCCCGCGAAATCGTCTCCGTCTTCCTCAAGTACGGCTATGAGGACCTCGCCCACCGCCTGCACCTCCCGCGCCTGCTGGGCCTGCCGACTCGCCGGCTGCGCGAAGAGGCCAGGTCGGTGCGCGGCATGTCGCAGCCGGAGAAACTCCGACACGCCCTCGAAGAGCTTGGGCCTACGTTCGTCAAAGCCGGCCAGATCGTCTCGAGCCGTTCGGGCCTGATGCCGCCGGAGTTCACGGCGGAGCTCGTGCGGTTGCAGGACGAAGTCGCTCCCGTGCCGTTCGCTGTCATGGAATCCGTGCTCAACGAGGAGTTGAAATGCCACTGGAGCAGCGTGTTTACCGAGCTCGACCAGGAACCCATCGGGGCGGCCTCGATCGCGCAGGTGCATCGCGCCGTCTTGCGTTCCGGCGCCTCGGTGGTGGTGAAAGTGCAGCGCCCAGGAATCGTCGCCACGTTGAATACCGACACTCACATCTTGCGGCGTCTGGCCGGTTTGCTCGAAGCGCAGGTGCAGGAGACTCGCGTGTGGCAACCCGTCGCCTTGATTGAGCAATTGAAGCGGGATCTCGCCCAGGAAACCGACTTCACAGTGGAGGCCGGCCACATGCAGCGCTTTGCCGCTCAATTCGCGAAGGAGCCTGGACTGCGAGTACCCCAAGTGATCGCCGCCTTGGGCACTCCTCGACTGTTGGTCATGGAATTCGTTCGCGGCCAAAAGCTCGCGGCCTTTCTCGAAGACGAGTCGTCGCGACCACTGCGACACGGGCTGGCCCATCGGCTGGGCGACCTGATGTTAAAGCAGATCTTCGTGCACGGCTTCTTCCACGCCGATCCGCACCCTGGCAACCTGTTCATTCTGCCCGGTCCCGACCTGTGCTTCATCGACTTTGGCCGAATGGGATTTCTGTCGCGCGAGCAGCGAGAGGGATTCGCCCGCTTGGTGGTGGCCATTGCGGATCGAGACGAAGAGGTCGCGACGCGAGCTTTGGTGGACCTCTCCGAATCGGGATCGGCGCGCGATTCCGTGCGCCTCGAGACCGATATGGCGGACTTCATCCATCGCAACTTCAACATCCCGATGGCCCAGTTTTCGTTTAACCGCGTGGCGAAGGAATTGCTTAGACTGACCTCGCGACATCATCTCCTCATTCCACCGGACTTGGTCGCGATGCTCAACGCATTTGGGCAGATGGAAGAGACGGTACGGTCGTTGAACCCGGAGCACGACTTGATGACGCAAGCGAAACCGTTCCTGCGCGACCTGCGGTTGCAACAGTTCGGACCCAAGCGCTTGCTCCGGGGACTTACCTCCGCGGGTGATGAAGTTGGATCGTTGCTCAAAACATTGCCCCGCGATGTCAAAGCGCTGGTCGGTAAGCTCAAGGATGGCGAGGCCCGAATTACGATGCTCCACGACGGTCTCGAACCGCTCCGTCTGTCATTGGATCAAGTCACCAATCGCATTGCCTTCGCGATCGTGCTGGCCGCGTTGATCATGGGCAACGGGTTGATCATTCATGCCCGAGTGCCGCCCTTATGGCACGGTGTTCCCATTGTGGGTTTGGTCGGATTCTTTCTGACGGCGGTCCTGGGGTTGTGGCTGCTCATTTCAATTCTTCGCCACGGCCGGATGTAGGGGGTCGAAATAAATAGGAGCGGGGTCAACCCCGCATCGCGTTGGACATCGAAATCTCTTCATCGGGTCCATCCTGCTAATCCTGTCGTCATGCCTTCGCCCTGTTCAACCCGAACGGCGGATCCGCTGGATCTTCAAGTTGGAGATGACGAACTGGTAGCCGGCCGTGTGGATGAGCTGGTCCGTGGCGGGATCAGTCCCGTAGGCGGGGCCGCCGTAGGAGACGAATGACCGCACTGAATGTCCCAGATGCTCCTGCAAGTCTCGCTGTGATCCGACGATTTCGCTTTCGCGTTCCGGGTCGGTCAATGAAGCCAGCAAGACGTGGCTGCGGGCGTGGGAGACGACCACATGGCGCCGGTCAATCTCGCGCAATTCGTCCCAGGAGAGCGCGTAGCGGCCGTCGGCATACTCACGGGTTTGCATCCCGATGTCGTGTGCTTCCGCAAACGCCAATTGGTCGCTCGGAGGCGCCTTCAAGAAACCGGTGATGACGCAAAACCAACCCACCAAGCCGACTTCCTCCAGCAACGGAAGGAGGACGTCGAACCCGTTCCGGTATCCTTCGTAAATCGCCACGATCACCCCTGGCTTTGCCTTGGGCCATCGCCCCGACGAGAGGTACTGGTCCAGCTCGGCTTCGTTTACCGACGAGAAAGTGCTAATCAAGCGGGACAACTGTTGCCGATACTCGCTGACTCGGGCGCGCGGGGTGTTATGAAAATTCACGACGCGGATCATTGGGTTGCCGCGGATGGAGCGTTCCAGCGCGGCGGCAGACTCACGGAATGAAAGCGCCTCATTCATGGCGTGGTGCGGTCGTCATGGACTCCAAAATCCCGATCAGCGAGAATTTCCATCAGCTTTGGGACACCATCCTCCGTCGCTGCCGGCCGGATCTGTAAGAAGGTTTCGGCGTATTCCTGGAAGGTCCCGGCAAGTGCCTCGCTCTCGCCGCGGTCGTCGAATCCGCCGCTCCGGGAAGCCTCACCCGAGGTCAGGTCTTCGCAGACCAGAAACATGGGAATTCCTTGCTCCGAATCAACGCGTTGACTGAGTCGTGCGAGATCTTCCTCAAGAACTTCAGCGGTTACTGGCGTCCCGAAATTGCGTGCTGGGGATTTCTTGCTGGCGGCGCCTGAGCCCCGCGACAACGGCGCGCAGGACACGAGCGGCCAAAGGCTTCCGAGCAGGCCCAAAGTTGCCCGGAAAAGGGCTACTCGCCGAGGAATCATGCGAGTCCCCCTAATCCGTATCCATGCAGTAGAAAATGGGGAGCGCGCCCGCCCCGGGCGCAGTGGCGGGCGCCCCGCCCGCCACACCGCAGCGCGTAACGACATACCAAACGGTGACGACTCCACGCGCGTCTCGCGGACGGCGAGGGTGCCGTCCGCAACGCCCGGGGCGGGCGTTCCCCCAATCCAACTGCATGGATACGGCAAAGGATGAAATGCCGACGTTCCAAAATCGGCGGACCGGGTGGATTAGCGTGCCGACTCTCGAGACTCAATCGATCGTGCATCACGGACACCGATCATGGATTCTGAATCCCCGTTAACAAGTCCTGTTGTTAAGCCAACGAATGACCTGGCTCAATTGGCCTGAGAAAGGCAGAAAGTGTAGGAAACTTCAGAGTCCCCAGATTCCTGCTGTCCTGGTTCCAGATTGGGACACTACGCGGCACACCACAGTTGCTTTCCCATGGCGGCTTCGGTCAAAGTACCAACAACCTCAAACGATGCCGCACCCGACCAGAGACTGCCGCCCGAGTCTGCACCCTAACAAAACGAAATTCCCTTCCGCCTCGAACGAGCGGGGAGGGTGGGGAGCGTGTCGAAATCTAAAATCATTCAGTGCCGTCAGCTCCACTTCGAGTGGGGCAAAGGTCGAACTCGTCCACAAACTCCCACGCGCGGACAGCGAACGACTCCCTATCGTCAAGCTCACCGATTGCACCGCCGAGAAAGTGCGGACGCTTTGCGCCAGCTTGGAGGAACTGTGCTCGCTGGGCCGATTCCGGCCAGCGCGCCGAAATCATCCGACAGCTGGTCGAGCCCGGCATCAATTTCAAGCAAGTCGCCGCGTATCCGCGGCTAGCTAGCCAACCCAGACCGCTACCCTGATTCTTGCCCACACAAAAACCATGAAAGCATCGGAACTTGAGAAAAAGCTCGGAAGGAAAAAGCACAAGACAACAGCCGAACTGAAGCAGGTGGCGATGGCTCGTCCTGACAACAACCCGAACTTTTGCCTATTTCTAGGTGCAGGAGCATCTCGCAGTAGCGGCATTCGCACAGCTTCGCAGATGGCGGATGAGTGGCGAGGAACGGTCTATAGAGGCCTGAGCACAAGCAATGATGATCGCTCACCGGAGGGGATCAAAGCATGGCTCACTGAACATGCAGCGGATTGGTATGACGAAAAGAGAGAGTATGCGAGTTTGATCGAGCGAATTTTTGCAACGCGCGCGAATCGGCGCAGATTCATTGAAACCGAAGTGGCTGATAAGATTCCCTCGATTGGATACGCCTACTTGGTTCGCATAGCAGAGGCTGGCCTGTTACGGACTATCTTCACTACCAACTTTGACGACTTGCTTAACGAGGCATTCTACCAATTTTCATCCGAAAGAGCACTTGTCTGTGCTCACGACTCATCCATTGACTCTGTCAGCTTGACCTCCAACCGCACAAAAATAATTAAGTTGCATGGAGATTACTTGTTTGACGACTTGAAAAACACGACCAACGAGACCCAGTCGCTAGGTAAGAATATGAAAGAGAAGCTGGGAGAGTGCCTAAAAGAATACGGTTTGATCATCGCCGGGTATTCTGGATCGGATAAATCGATCACACGCATTCTCCAAGACATGTTGGACGATCCGATTTATTTAAAGAACGGGCTGTTTTGGTGCTTTAGAGCAGAGGATGCAATTACTGATGAAGCGCTCGAAATTCTAAACCGCCCCAATTCGTTCTACGTCCTGACCTCAGGTTTTGACGAATTGATGGCCGACCTCTACTCAATGCTGGCGAAAGATGGGTCACCGTTCAGCGCGAAGTTGGCAACCGACCGGGCAGCACAAATAATCGAGTCCTACCTCCAAAACACGCAGCTCAAATCGACTAAGTCTGAGACGATAAAACGACACTTGGAGGAGTTGGAATCCGACAAACATGCCTCCCTTCTGTCTGATCTACTGAAAGACCTAAACAGTCAGAGCCTCGCAGATTCGGGGCTAACTGAACAGAATTTGCTAGTTTTGCTGGAAATCGAGCGAGCTCTCAAAGACGGACATCCTGAATCGGCCCTTGCGCGGCTTGCTGAAGAGCTTTGCAAAGCAGTCGACCGGAGGTTTAAGGAATTGCTTCTTCGCCGGCGGTTTCAATGTTGTACTCGCTTGAATAAGTTCGGAGAGGCAAAGCAAGCCGGTCAAGAGCTGTTGACTCTCGAGCCGGCAAACTTTTTTATGTCACTCAATGTGTGTTCTCTCACTGAGAATCGCGCCGACAGAATTGCAGACCTCGCAGAATTGAAACAGCGCCATCCGTTCAGCGCCCCTGTTTTGAACGCCTACGCCCAAGAACTTTCTGCCGCGCTGGAAAAGCGCGATACGCGAAGGGCGGGCGTAAGACCAGATAACGTAATAACAAGCCTGCACCATTCTGTGGTTATTGACCCATCTCTTGCAAACCCTGCTTGGTCGCAGCTTTTTGACTTCCATTCGCGTCAGGGCTCAGGTACTAAGGTCCGGGAAAAACTGGACGACATTGTAGATAAACATCTGGCCCAAGATGCTTTTGACTCGAGAGCAACTTCTATGCTCTTTCGATACTGCCGCAAGTTTAAGACACTGCACTACAAACAGAGACCTCTCTTTGAATATCTACAGCAGGCATACACCAATCACTTTCCGCGGGATTATGCGGCACACTTAGATGTGTTTGTTGATGCATGTATTGAGTTCGATGGGCATCGGTTCCTGCGCCCAATCCTCGAGGAAGCCCGAGAAAACGAGCATCTCAAAGACGAACCGCAGTTTGCTTCGATCATGATGGATATCTTCTATGACGTGTTCCGCGACCTACCCAGCGCAATTTCGCATGGGCAGAGGTTCTTGAGCCGTGGCCGTAATACACTAGTGGAGATGAAGCTGTTGAAGTTTTATCTCTCAAAACGTGCACATCAAAAAGCTCGCGAATTGCACAGCAAACTGAAGGGGGCAATAGACGTTGGTCGGTGGTTACGACTCGATGCGGACATTCTGGAATGTGAGGGTCGGTATCAGGATGCGATTGATGCGATCGAATCAATTCCGGATAGGCGTGACTTCGCGGAGCGGTTCACAATGGAGTTGTCCTTTTTAGAGCTAAAGATGGGAGCGCCAGCGAAAGCCGTTAAGCGATGCAAAGCTTTTCTCGAAGAGAGGTCCTTCTCCGCATATCTCGCGGGCGAGATTATCAATTATGAATACGGAAAGAAAATGAATGATGGGAAAATCTCCAAGGAGCGCGTATCAACTGTTGCTGATGCCACAGAGGATCAGATGATCAAGGGAGTATGCCATTCTTTGCTTGAACAAGACCGCGACGCGATCAAATTGTTCACGGTTGAGGCGGAAAAGCGTTTCTCGAAGATCGATGAATGTCTTCGATGGCCTGTCGTTGCGCGGCATGAGAAAGAATTGAATTTAATCCGTGAGGAACTTCTGAAAGGAAAGCGCGAACTGAATGACCTGCCAACTTCAGCGTGATGATGACCCAAACCGGTCGGCAGGAAACTCGAGCCCGCCATTGAACCGCCATGTCGCTGGCGCGATTGAGGCGCAATAGTCGACGACGAACTCTTCGCCTTTATCAACAACGAACAGACGACGCGGGCTTGTTCCGTTACCTGTGCACGCTCGCCAGTTCCAGTGCCATCGTTCCGAAGAAGCGAGTGATATGAAAAACTTTCGGGTTGGTAACAATTTGGCAATGCTCGCGGCGCTTGCGATTCACCTTCTCATCGGGAGCACGACAGCATTGGCGGCTGAAACTCAAATCAGCAAGGGCTCGGGTGGCTTCGCTTATCCGGTAAGCACCGACAACCGACGTTTCATCGACCAGACCGGCAAGATCTATCTCTTGAGAACCATGTCCTCCTGGGCGATCTCGCAAAACTGTTCCAATGCCGAGATCACGCAGGCTCTGGAAGGTCTGAAAGCTCTGAAATTCAATGCGGTCACGGTATCGCCCTTCGGTGTTCATATGAATGACAGCTTTGGTGATCGATATAAAAACAAAGCCGGCCAAAGCTTCTTTAACGGGACACCACACGCTTCAGCCCTGGGACCGGCCTGGTCGTCGATGGACTGGGTGATGCGCGAGGCGACCCGGCTGGAGATGACTGTGGTCTTTTCGTTCTTTTTGAGCTGGAAAGACACCGGAACGGTGCCGGACCTGATCGCCGGCGGAACCACGAATGCTTACAACTTTGGAAAGGCCGTCGCCACCCGCTATGCCGGCTCCTCAAATATCGTGTGGCATGTCATGGGCGATTTCAAATGGCGCTACCACGAGGGACCGGCTCTGGCTCTGGACGCCCTCTTCCATGGGATTCGAGACGCTGAAGGGTCCCGCCATCGTTTGATCATCGCGGAGCCAGCCAATGGCTCAACCTCCTTTGATCAGTTCATCTCGGCCGAAGGCGTCGATGGATATCAATGGTTCAAACAAAGCGCGGACACGATCTACCATTACGGCAGCAATTCGGCTGAGCAGTTCGACACGGTCTATAACCGGCCTGGCGCGGCAGACTATCCCCTGGTGGACATCGAACCACCCTACGTGAACGCGCCCCACTATAAGGGTCAACAGAACCAGGAGTTACGCGAGCGGAACTACGCCACCTTCATCCGCGGCGGCGCCGGGATCAATTTCGGCCACGAAAAGTGGTGGCCGCATGGCGTGACCGGACTTTTTGACGGCGGTCCTGGTTGGCTGAACATCCTGAACGAAGCGCCGCAATTGGACGCCAAGCATGCCTGGACGATCCTGGATGCTTACGTGGCCGATCCCACCTGGGTGCCCGACGCCGGAGCCTTCCTCAAAACCGGTCTGGGCAGCGGTGACGATCAGGCGGCCTCTGGCTATTCAGCCAACGCGGCGCTGATCTATTTTCCGACGAGCCGCCCGGTCATCATTGATACGACGAAAATCGTGGGAGGCAGCCAAGTGCGGCTGCGGTGGTACGATCCCACGAGCGGGAATTACACGATGATCGCGTCATCCGAGGCGAAGACCTCTAGCCGTGCACTATCCTGTCCATCAAATACCCATGCCGACGGTTTCAATGACTGGATCCTGGTCGCCGATGGACAGTAGAAGCGGCCGCTGGATCGGAAAGACTTGAAGCCGAGAACGAAAGCGTTCGCGCTTCGTGTTATCCGCAGGTATTCGGAGCTGCCGAAGAGCAACACGGTTGCACAGGTCTTGGGCTAGCACGTGTTGCAAACAACGACGGTCTCCCGCTCCGTTGGTTGCCGCCGTTGGTCTTGGTCGATCGACTGCCTCGTAGCAGTTTAGCGATCCCAAGGATCCAGCCCGCTGTCCATATGCGAAGTGTGTTGCGCGACCCACCACACATCTTTGTGGTTAGCCACTTTTCCGTCGTCCAGACGCGAGTAGTCCGTGACCTTGGCGTTCAATCCGGCCCGTCCAGAGCGAGGAGATTGCACCCATCGGTGGAGTTCGGCATGACCGTCAATGAATGAGAACGCACCCGCGTTGCCGTGGAATCCCGCCGGAAAATCCACCCACCCTTGTTGGGACGTTTGGGCAAAACTATCCGGAATGCGCACGCCGAACCCACCGTCGTTGATGCTGGCCGGATGTTCGTCCGTGAACACAAAGATCTGAGTCGGCTTAACCACATCGGAGTCTTTGGCGAACACCCGCCACTTACCGCCGGGATTCTTTTCGGAACCACCGACGAGCCCGGAGTCAAGCCAGTAGCCCAACGTGGGACCGCCAGTGGACCAGGTTCCCACCGCTTGGCTTGCCGCCACGCTGCGGATGCGGGAAACCTTGCCAACATTCGGACGTTTCACAGTCGTCCAATCGCCTGGGCAACGGTAGATCCCTGGACTCTTAGTGTACGGGCCCAGAACCGCAGTCTTCGGGTCGAGCAAGGTATTCTGGTCCCAGTTCGACGGATTGCTATCGACGAAATCCACGCTGCCCTTCACCCAGCCGTCATTTCCATAAGTATTCGGCATGTAATAACCGCGATGGTCATCGGCATACAGGTGGAAGGCCAGTTGCAGTTGTTTCATGTTGTTGAGGCACTGGATTCCTTGCGCGCGAACTTTGGCTTTGCCAAGTGCAGGCAAGAGCATTCCGGCCAGAATGGCGATGATGGCGATAACCACCAGGAGCTCGATGAGAGTGAAACCTCGTTTAGGGACGGCCGCTGAACTTCTGATGCTCGAGTATGATGCTGTCACAACCAGCGATCTCTACCGATCTGAATTGCCACTGGCAACGCGGAACTCTGAAGCTCTGAAGCCGAGAAGCCGAGCGGGCTAGGGCTAGGAGCGAATCACCGTGAAAATGATGCCCCGAGAAGATGCCAAGCTCATTTCGCCATCGCGCCTCCAGGCACGACAGACACTCGGCTCACCTTATACACTCGCGCTAGTCACCACGTCCCTGGTCCGTGGTCTATTTCGGCTCGCCGATCGCAACGCGGCGAAAACGGCAGATTCCCAGCTTGAGAAGTTTCTGGCAGCGTCCGTGAACTTTATGATTTCACGCCGACTTCCGTCCCACCGATTTTCGGATGAGCTCTAAGGCGACTCGAAACAGGTGCCGAGTAAGCGTTAAGCTGCTCGCCTTCCTTTGGAGCATCAACGCAGGTGCAGCCACGTATTTCTTTGACACCATCAACGGTGATGATACCGGGGACGGTGCGGCGCAACGACCGTTCCGGACGATTGGACGGGCGAACGGTTTGATACTGAAGCCAGGGGACGAGCTACGCTTTCGCGGGGGCCAGGAGTTCGCCGGCAACTTGGTCCTCGACGAACACGATGCGGGTACGAGCAATGCCCCAGTGGTGATCGGGTCCT
>DLVS01000697.1 GCA_003445095.1 Verrucomicrobiales bacterium | reverse complement strand
ATGGATGCAGCATGGCGAGAGAAAGTATCACTGATCCATCCTGCGATTTAGTGACGGCCGGGCAATCGGGCGCAACCCCGATGGGGTTGGCGATCCATTGTGATTTAACCCAAGGTAGGCGCCACGCGCCAACCTTGGGCTCAGTATCGCTACCCCCGTTGGGGTAAGGCCCGCTCGAACTTGCGAACCACTCGAACGATCCGCTACTGCAGCCTCCCCACGCTTGACGGAATTACGCCGCTAACTGCCATCTTCAGCATTGTGATCTGAAGTTGGTGGTCAATCGATCCGGAAACCCCGGCGCATCTTTTCCTTCCCATCTCCCCCGTTCACCATTGACGGCCCGCCGCTCACTCTCCCCAAGCTTGCCGCTTCAAGTTTACCGTTGATGAAGTCTCCCAAAAAGAAGCCTTCCCCACAGAACACCGACCAAGCCGAGCTCCCGCTTGGCGCCGGCTCCGCGTCACAGCCGCCCAAAGACAAAGTAGAGAAGACGGAGGACAGGCCGGCCAGAACGCCTGCTTCTGGAGCTGACCGCTCACAGGTCACTACTTCTACCGACGAGCCCACCCCCAAACGCCAGCCGGGCGAGAAGGTCCAGGACGAGCAGGCCCCGCTCGCGCAGAGTTACCGCAACTGGTTCCTCGACTACGCCAGCTATGTCATCCTCGATCGCGCGGTCCCACACCTCGACGACGGTCTGAAACCCGTCCAGCGCCGAGTCCTCCACACTCTGTGGGACATGGACGACGGCCGTTTTCATAAGGTCGCCAACGTGGTCGGCGCGACGATGAAGCTGCATCCGCACGGTGACGCCTCCATCGGCGCGGCGCTCGTCTCCATCGGCCAACGCGGGTGGCTGATCGAACCGCAGGGCAATTACGGCAACCTCCTCACCGGCGACGATGCTGCGGCGCCGCGTTACATCGAGGCGCGCCTGACGAATTTCGCCAAAGACGTTCTCTTCAACCCGAAGACGACCACGTGGCAACTCAGCTACGATGGCCGCAACAAGGAGCCGATCACCCTTCCGGCCAAGTTCCCGATCGTCCTCCTTGAAGGCGCCGACGGCATCGCAGTCGGGCTCGCGACCAAGATTCTTCCGCACAATTTCAACGACCTCTGCCGAGCGGCGATCAACCACCTTCAGGGAAAAACTTTCCGCATCCTTCCCGACTTCCCCACCGGCGGCACTGCGGATTTTTCCGAATACAACGACGGCGAACGCGGCGGCAAGGTGAAGGTCCGCGCGAAGATCGAGGAGCGCTCCAAATACCTCCTCGCCATCACCGAGCTCCCCTTCGGCGTCACCACCGAGTCGCTCATCGAGTCCATCCTCGCCGCCAATGCCAAGGGCAAGATCAAGGTCAAGCACGTGGACGACAACACGGCGGATAAGGTTGAGATCCTCATCCATCTCCCGCCAGGCTCCGAGCCAGACAAGGTCATCCAGCAGCTTTACGTGTTCACGAGTTGCCAGGTGCAACTCAATCCCGCCGCCTGCGTCATCGTCCGCGATCCCAAGACCGGCGATGACAAGCCCCACTTCCTTGGGGTCCGGGACATTCTCAAAGCCAGTGCCGAGGCCACCAAGGCGCTGCTCAAACGCGAACTCGAAATCAAACTCGGCGAACTGGAACAGCAGTGGCACTGGGATTCCTTGGAGCGCATTTTCATCGAGGAGCGCATCTACCGCCTCATCGAGAAATCGAAGACCTGGGAAAGCGTGCTCACCGAAATTCGCGGAGGTCTGAAACCTTTCCTCAAGCAGCTCAGCCGGGAGGTCACCGAGGAAGACATTGTCCGCCTCACCGAGATCCGCATCAAACGCATCTCCGCCTACAACCGCTTTCAGGCCGACGAGGCGATGAAGCGAATCGAGCAGGGCATCAAAGACACCAAAGCCAATCTCAAAAACATCACCGCCTACGCGGTCGCCTGGTTCGAGATGCTCCAGGACAAATACGGCAAGGGAATCAAACGTCGCACGAGCTACGACGAGATCGAGCAAATCGACGCCGCCGCCGTCGTCTCGGCCAACCAACGCCTGTATGTGAACCGGAAAGACGGCTTCATCGGCCTCAACTGGCGCCAACACGAATTCGTCACCGAGTGCACCGTGCTCGACAGTGTCCTCTGCATCATGAAGGACGGTTCGCTCAAGGTTGCGAAGGTCGGCGACAAAATCTTCATGGGCCGAGAAATCATTCACGTCGCCATCTGGCCGAAAGACGGCGACACGAACTTCTACACGATGGTCTATCAAGACGGCGAAACCGGAAAAGCCTTTGCCAAGAAGTTCCAAATCGGCGGCCTATCGCGCGACAAGCTCTACCCCCTCGTGAAGAGCGAAAACTCTCGCGTTGTTTTCCTGGAAGTCAGTGCCACCGAAAAGGAGATGCCCCGAGCACTCCACATCTCGCTCGATGGTCGCAGTGGAGCCCGGATCCGCGAATTCGATTTCGACCTGACGCGACTCCCTGTCAGCACCCGCGCCTCCAAGGGCCTCACCGTCACCAAGTGGTCGGTCAAGGACGTGACGGCCACGAAATAGAAAAGTGAGTTGCCGCAAAAACCGACATCATGTTCGCGGACATAGCGGGCCTTCGCACGCTCCAGCATGCTCCAACCCTGGTGTTCGCAGGCTTGTTGAGCGGGACACGGTGAAGTATTTGCCGGCCATGAAAACCGCCAGTGTGCAACAAGTGCCACAGCAGTGGCCCGAAATTCTGCGCTGGGTTGCCGCCGGAGAGGAAGTGCAGGTGACGCAGCAAGACCAGGTAATAGCGCGAGTGGTGCCCGCTAAGTCAGTCGCCACACCTGATTTCCTCGCGCGCGCTAAGGCCGTGTGGGGTGAAGCGCCGCCGGGCAAACCCCTCAGCGCCGTGGTGTCGGCTGCGCGTGGAGGCGAGTCGTGACCTATCTGGACACCCGCTGTTTCGTCAAACTTTACTACCCTGAACCGGACAATGCCCGATACGTGCCCTGTCCCTGCCCCTTTGATTGCACGGCGGACCAGGAGCTCCGTCGCGCCGCGATGGAGGACAGCGCGTGCGGCTCGGCTTCGGATCTGCAACTGCACGTGTGGGAGGCCGCGGTACGGGGCGATCCAAAGAATGTCCGGGCAGCGGCTACAGCCATCGTCGAGCGCTATCCTGACGGTAGAAACACGGAAGGCTGGCAGCGAATTTCGGAGTTCATCGACCTATTGCCGGCCCTGGCCGATCCCAAACATGTTGACCGCGAACGGGCGCTGGACTTTTTTGGCCGCGATAACACGGCGGTGGTGCTTCGCTGGATTTGGATCCGGCACTACAAACTCTCAGCGGAAGACGGCATCCGGTTCCTCGGCGGACGAGAGGTGGAGTATGTCCGCAAAGTCCTCGCGCTGGCGTTGCAAAAAGACGCCAAGGGAGCCGATGCCGCATTGTGCGACGTGAATGCTCCCAAGACCGGGATCACGGCCCAGACCATCATGGCGTACTGGGCTTTCCACGAGCTCAATGGAGTTTCGCAAGACATTGGGGAGGACGTCATGCCTTCCTCGGCACGGTTCACCCGCGCCGCTGTCGTTGATCGCCTGAACAGGAGAAGCTCGTCAGGAAATTGAAACAGCTCTCGTTTGTTGTAGTGAGCCAGTGGAACATTAATTTGGAATTCACCGATGGAGCCCACCTCGAAATACTCACTGCCGTTATTAGCTCCGTACACTGGGAGTGGGCGACACATCTGGCGCATCGGTCCAAGGCAATCATTGGGGCTTATTATTTGTTGTCTGCTCCTCAGGCACTCGATGCTATGCGGCGAGAGGTCCGAGGCGTCGAGCCTGCTCGATCCAACATTCACCCTTGATCCGCTAGTGCAGGGCACGATTGGAGCCGGACGCTCTCAACACGACGGACGTATCTTGTTAGGAGGGACATTCAATCACCATCGGACGCGCAGCAAGCGATTCGGTGACGACGACGGCGGTACCAATACTTCGTTGAGTCCAGGCCGCAGCGAGATCGTGCCTTCCGGAGTCCACTCTCCAAGATCGGCCGAGGATTCCAGGAGGGCATCGATTGACGCGCGAGCCGCGACTCGAAGGCTCAACGTCGGTGTCTCGGACATGCCCCGTATCACGAGAGGCGTCTCGGCCAATAGTGCCCCTCGCTCATCAAACCAAGCGATGCCTGACCGCCATTCTCCATTGGCTTGATCAAACGCTCCCAGTGCCACAAAGCGACCGTCGGGCAGCGCCACCATCGACACCACCCGGTCATTGAATCGTGGCGAATCAAAGGGAAGGTCTAGGGTGCCAACCGAGGTCAACCGATAGATTTGCGCACCGGGTTGTCCCACGGCATTCCCATTGGCCACAAGGACACGGCCATCAGCCGTCGAGGTCACCGCGGTGATTTCGGCTCCGTGGTCAGCGAGGCGCGAATCCGGAACAAAGGAAAGATCGACCGCACCGTCGGGAGAGAGGCGGACCAGGCCGGGACGGGAGACGCCATTGACTGCGTCGAACATTCCCGCCACCAGCAACTGATCGTCGGCCAAGACGGCGAATTGATTCACGCGTGAGTTCAGCGGGCCGAGGTCCATTTGGAAGGACAAGTCCAGGCTTCCACTGGGAAGTAATCGAACCAGCGGCTGGCGCAGGCTGACGGTCGGAAATAGCGAGGGCGATGCATTGGCTGCGGTCGCCGAACCGACCATCAGGACGTGCCCGGTAGATTGCACGGCCAGGCCAACGGTCGGACGGCGGAGGAGCGTGAACGACCAATTCGTCGTTGCGTTCCGGAAACTCGCCATCGGCTGACCGCGTAAGTCGAGGCGAGTCAATTGCAACGGTCCGGTGCGAGAGGTTTGGGAAGAGTCGCCTCGATAGATGGCCACGACAGCGCCACCGTCGGGAGTCGGGCGACCACTGAATTCCAGCCAATAACCGAACGGTTGGGGATTGTTCAAAGTCAGGAGTTGGGGCGCAAACTCCGGGTCTCGTTGAGCATTAGGAAGCAATCGATAGAATTCGCACTCCGTTTGAGGATTTCGTCCATACCGGGCCATCAGCAGGCGCCCATCTGGATAGACACCCAACAAGCTCCCACTTTCTGCCGGTGGCGGCACCGACTCATCAAGGCTTCCATCCTTGCGCAACGCGATCGGCCCGAGGCGATAACCGCTCGAGGTTTGAATTCCCGCTGGTCGCCAAATCCCACCGCCGGGTCGGGGATGAAGAAATCCCCCTGGCCAATACGATTCACTCGGAACCAACGAAGAATCGTCATCCAATAGGTTAACCAGATGCTGAGCTGTTCCTCCGATCAGATTGCCCGGCGACGCGCCGGTTAAGGCGTACTGTAGTGTCTCGGGCCCTTCAATCGCCGCGTCATCTTGCGAAGAAACGCTGAGGAACAAACGAGATTCTCCTGGAGCAAAATCGACTTGTGCTGGCCAAGGGCCCAAGAAATCGGCCTCGGCCGAGTTGGAATAGTCCGGCAACAATCGGGTGCCGGTTCCGCTCACCAGGAGATCGACCGACGCCGGATAGGCAATCCCGCCGTTCCGCCGGATCGCGACCTGGCCTCCGCGTGCGCCTTCCAAAAGTGTTTGTCGGGCTGATTCGAACTCGATGGTACCCGTGCGCCTCAAGATGGTGACCGTGGCTAGGGCTCCGACTGGCCCAACACCGCCGCCAGAAAGCTCGATGTGAAATTGACGGTCGGGTTCGCCGGGGCGCGCGAGCAATTGAATCTCGATCAACTTCACCCGCTCGCCCGGCGCGAAGGCGAGATTGGCGTCAACTGGGGCGAAGTCGACACCCGCCTGCGCGGTGTCGCTGACCGTGCGGTAGTGCACCGTTTGTTCGGGTGACAAATCCCCGGTCCGCAACAGAGGAATTCGCACGGCTCCCAATTCCTCAAGTCCGGCGAACCGAGTTCCGTGCCACCGAATTCTCGCAGGAGCCGCCGGATCGTCTCCTCGGAGTCGGGCGATTCCCGACCGTTCCAGCCCATCGACCGAATGGAAGTCACCCGCGATGATGAGGGTCTCGTTCTCCGAAGCGACGACTCCATGCACCGTGCCGTCGAAGTCAGCCCGGAATTCACCATCAGGAAGGCCGTCCGAAAACAACCGAACCAGCCGGTTCTGCTCCCGAGCAATGATACGGCCGTCCGGCAGCGTCAGGAGGATCTCGCGTCGAGTCTGATCTCCGTAACTTGGTTCCACGGCGCCATTGCCGAAGAACCGAGTCGAGGCGCCGGTCGCCACGGTGCCGTCCGGAAGCACCGAAAAACCCGACGCCGTGAAGAGCGGAATTCCACCCACAAAGCCCAGATCGGGATTTCCATCCGGGCGAAATCTGATCGGGAAGCTGAGATTCCCAGATTCATCGCGCCAGGTCCCGTCGGCAAAATGATATTGTTAATGTTGTTAATGTTGTTGTTGTTGATGTTGATATTGACGTTGTTGTTGACGTAGGTCCCGCCGTGGTATCCCCAGCCGCCGCCCACATAGACGCCTCCGTAGTGCCAATCGCAGTTGTTGGCAATGATGGCACCGACGGCGATGCCGGCGCCAAAAGTGATCAGCGGCGCGAGCGGATTGTAAGTCGGGGGCGGATAGTAAACCGCCTGGGGCACGTATTGAGGCACGTAAACGATTTGGGGATTGGCGGGAGCGATCTGGACAATGGTGTTAGTTACCACCACGACTTGGGATTCAATCGTCTTTTCCGTGACCATATTCGTCACGATGACAATTTGCTGCTCGGAGGTTTTCAGGGTCCCGGCTGCTTCCGCCTTCTTGCGTAGTACTTGGACGGTGTCCATCACGTCCTTCTGCTGATTGAGAAACGCCTGGCCCAGTTTGGAAGTCCAACTGAGGTCGTCATTTAGCTTTTTGAGGGCCGCCGGGATTTTGGCGACGCTCTTGACATTCACATCCCAGGACTGGTCATCAATCTTTGGAATGTTGTTGGAATTCGCAACGAACCGGGCCGCCTCGACAATCTCCAGCGGATAACAGGCGGCCGGAAGCACGATGGAAAGAAGTGGGTCGGGATACAAGGCAATCGGGCCCAAAAGAGTCTCCAGTTCGGCCTGGCTCAATTGAGGCTCGGCGGCGGGCGACTGGCCGCGACCAGGTAACAGCAACACGACGGCGGCGATCATCCAGCCAAACCTTCGGAAGAAAGAAAACGAGTAGTTCATGCGATGGGTACCGTTGGGATGGTGGGCCGCGGGACCGCGCTAAGTACTACCAATCGGCGAGCGATTTGCCCAGCGAGGAATCTGTGCCGTCAAGAGCCCATCTTGGCCAGAAACGTCAGGTGTCGCGCCGCTGGTCCGTCTTTAGGAAGCCAGAGTGTTTCCGCAGGATTCGGATGGGACCAATCGAGGGGTTCGAACAGCACGCCGGGTCTACCCTCGCGAAGGTTTCGTGTCGTTCGCCGAAGCTGCCGTTGCGATCGCACCGGCTGCCCAAAGCCAGCGAAGCCCGCACGATCCAGCATCGCAAACCCTGCCTCCCTCGCTTCGCTCAACTCGACGTAAACCATTCCTATGCGTGCCGGATTCAGCCAATCTCCCAACCCGCGTAGCACGGCGAAATCATGCCCTTCGGCATCAACCTTCAGCAGGCCGATGTGTCGCAGGTCCGCGGAATCACCGAGCAATCCAGGTAAGCGGTCCCGCCGAACTCGGATCTCCGAGCGTGCTCCGGGTGATGACGCATCGGACCAATTCGCCTCCAAGGAATGCGACCCGTCCTTGTGCGCACTCTCAAATAAGGTCGTCTCCCCGGCCTCATCGGACGCCGCTGCTTCAATGACCTGGCACGAGCCCGCCCAACCATTCAATTCCACATTACGGCGAATCGTCTCCGCCAGACGTGGATGAGGCTCGATAAACCAGACCGGCGAGTGGCGGAAGCGGCGAGCCAGAAGCCCGATATAGCCGCAGTTGGCTCCACAATCGACACAGGTCGCGCCCACGGGCAACAGCTCGCGGATCGCCCATTCGAGTTGCGGTTCGTAGTCGCCGTCGAACCAGAACAATGTCTGCTGGACCTCGCTGGCCAGATCGATCTCAAGCCTGAGTCCATTGCGCAGTCGGATTCGCTGATGCTGACCGACGAGGCTGCGACAAATTCGACGAATCAGTCCATGAGCCGGGCTGATCGGGGCGTAGCGATAGGCGCGGAAGAAGCGGCGCAACACGTTAGCCAAAGCGGATTCTTGAGCGGGAGTGGGGAGCATGGTTCCGGCGAACTTTGACCGTGAGGTGCAGGGATGACTATTCCGTCGTGCTCCGGTGCCGTTCTAGCAATTCGAGGTACAAAGCCAGGGTGTCACTGACGTAGCGCTCCAGAGACATTCGAGCAGCGACACGATCATGAACTGTTCGACGATCGGTCATGGTCGGCCTTAGCCGCAACGCGACTGCCTCCATCGCCCGAGCCAGCGCGGGCACGTCTTCGGATGGCACGAGCTCACCGAGGCCGCCCATCGCAAAGGCCTCAGGAATTCCATCCAGCGCCGAGGCGATCACCGGCCGGCCGCAGGCGTGCGCTTCGATCACAACGCCCGGCATAGCCTCCGTTCCGATTTGCGGATGCACCACGCAATCTAAGGCATTCATGGCCGTGGGCATATCGGTGCAATATCCAGGGAGCCGAGCCAACCCGGCCAGTCCCAAACGAGCGATGTCCTGTTCGAGCACCTCGCCCATATTACCTCGGCCCAAGATTAAAAACCGGGCATGCGGCACTTGCTCGCGTACTTGAGCTGCCGCGGCGAGAAACTCCCGCTGCCCTTTGCCACGCGGCAACATGTGTCCTCCCACGACCCCAAACACGAACTGCCCCGGATCGACTCCCCAGCTCTGCCGCATCGCGGCGACCGCCGGACTGGTCGGCTCCACGGGTTGAAAGTGTTCCAATTCGAAGCCGCCATAGATCACTCGAATCTTGGAATGGTTTCCACGCATCGGTGGCCGCCAATGTCGTTCAACCTCGGGCGACTTCCGATCCGCGTCACCCTCCCGCAGCACCTTCGCCACAAAGTTCGAGCAAGCCACCAGCGCGTCGCACAGCCCCAAGATGAGCCATCGCCCCGGCCACGACCCCGGGCTTTTGGCGAGATGACGGGTGAGAACAATTCGAGGACGCCGCCCCGAACACAGTGCCGACAGTATGGTCGGCCAGTAGTCGCGACCATGATGGCCGTGGACGATTTGAATGCGATGTTTCCGGATCAGCCGCGCGACCACCGCGATGTAACGGAGTTTGATCCAACCTTCCGAACCTGTGTCGAAGAGCGGGACGCCGAGCCGCTTGGCCACGGCGGAGAATTCACGCCCGTCAGGACCTGCCAGCGAAACCTCCACTCCGGCTCGATGCAGTCCCGCGGCCAGTTTGACGCACTGATCATCGGTCCCGCCGCCGGTGAGCAGAGTGTTCAGTTGCAGCACACGGAGGCTCATCGGCGAAGACTTGGAGGCGGTCCCTTGAACGGATTGATCATCGTCGCGCGCGTGGGGGCGGAGGCGGTTCGGAGCCGTGCAGGTGTTCGTAAAGGCGCGTGTGCCTAAAGAGCGTCCCATAGGCAGTGGAACACGCGATATAGAACCCGGGATATCCATCCAGAAAGCCCAAGCGGAAAAGGTAGCCCCGGAAAAAACGCCATACCGAACGAACTATCACGGCTGGAGCGGACCATTGTTCGCCTCTGGCCAACTGTTGCTGTAGATACAAATCGGCAAAGTAAGGATATTTCTGCAAGTAGCTCGTGATCGATGGATTGCTGTAGTGAAGGAGATCGCCGCGCAGCCGCCCGACCGCGCCTTCGACCAACAATTTGTCGTGAGGATCGGTCCCGCCCCATTTTGCGCGGCCGGCCCGCCACAGTCGAATTTGGCGGTCGGGGTACCAATCACCGTGGCGAATCCAGCGACCACAGAATGCGGTTAACCGTGGGAAGGAAAAAGCGGACTGCCCGTCCAGCCGGGTTGGTTCGGCGAAGAGCGAACGGATCTCGTTCTGGAGGCCCTCCGAAAGTGCCTCATCGGCGTCCAACCCGAGGATCCACGGCTGAGTCGCCTTTTGCACCGCCGAGTTCTTTTGGCCGATGTGGCCTTTCCACGGTTCGCGATAAATTTTGGCGCCCAGCCTCTGACAGATTTCTTCGGTGCCGTCCTGCACTTCTTGGTTGAGTACCACGATAATCTCCGCGGCCAATCCGTTCACGCTCTGCAGGGCTCGTCCAATGCGCGCAGCCTCAGCGCCGGAGATGAGGCAGACAGAAATGGGGAGCGGAGGAGTCACGCGAAGTGGATGGGGTAGTTCATCCGATAAAAGGCGATCAACTCCAACTCGGCTTCTGTAAGAAGTTTAGTAACTAACAAACGTCGCCGCCCCAAAGAAGAGAAAGTAGGCGACGGCGAGAGCCACGCCGATCGGGCGGGCGACGGACAGTAAAAACGGGCTTCGATTCACCCGTTGCGAGAACGTCCCATAGGCAATCCAGCAAAGGGCGATGACATAGAACCAAAGCCAATTGTGGAGTATGAAATCGGCAAACGGCGGATGCGTCGAATGTCCACTCGATCGCGCCATTCTCAGCATGGTGGCTACTCCCAAGGTGAGGAAGGCGAGCTGAGTGAAAGCCAGGACAGTAACCATGACGGCAAAGGTGTAATGCCTGACGTCTTCCATCGCGTCGGCGCCGGTGATGCCGCCACGAAGCCGTCCCGGAAGCAACTCGTCAAAATGCCCATCGGGTTCGCCGTCAAACACGTCCGAGGACCTGACACTCATCCACGACAACGCGACCGCAGCCGGTGACGAAGCAGCCCGCAGGACCCCAGGCTCGTTGTGCCTCTGTGGGAGATTCACGGCAGGCAGCAACCCTGAGGCCGCTGAGCCATTGGAGCGGCTTAGTTGTCACCCGCATTGTCGAAGGACCATTTAGTCAAGGTCGGGCGTGGTGAACGACCGCAACAACGGTCAAGTTCAACGCTTTATCGCCGGCTTGAGTTCACCGGAGCATCGCCAT
>DLVS01000199.1 GCA_003445095.1 Verrucomicrobiales bacterium | reverse complement strand
TTCGGGGCGTCTATCGAACGACGCTTGGCGGTAGTGCTGAGTTCTTCGCCGTGCATGGTCGCGAAGCGAGTGCTCGGGCGCACGGGCTCTTGCTCCCGGATCGTCTGCCGCATCGCGTCCAGACCCGCGGCCATCAGTTCCTTTGCATCGAAGGGCGTGCTCCCAGCCAGCAATTCGTAGAGCAAGACCCCCAGGCTGTAGATGTCGCTCCGTGTGTCGATGTCCAGGCCGCTCATTTCCGCTTGTTCCGGGCTCATATAGGCGGGCGTGCCGATGAACTGGTGCAACTGGGTGTACACCGTCGCGTCCGTCAATCTTCCGTCGGTGGCCTTGGCGATTCCAAAGTCAATCACCTTGGGCACCGGCACACCGTCGTGCAACGTCACTAAGATATTCGAGGGCTTGATGTCGCGGTGAATGATCCCCTTCTGGTGCGCGTGTTGGATGGCGTGGCAGACTTTGATGAAGAGAACCAGCCGGTCCTGGGTGCTGAGGCTAGCCTGGTCGCAGTAGTCCGTGATCTTAAGGCCCCGGACTAGTTCCATCACGAAGTAGGGCCGGCCGCGTTGGATCGAAGATCTGAAATTCGAAATTTGTGATTCGGTGCCCTCGGCACCGGTGACTCCGGCATCCAGAATCTTGGCAATGTTCGGATGGTCCATCATCGCGAGGGCCTGGCGCTCGGCTTCAAAGCGGGCGACGACTGCTTTGGTGTCCATGCCTAGCTTGATGACTTTGAGTGCTACTCGCCGACGCACCGGATCGGTTTGCTCGGCGACGTATACTACCCCACAGCCGCCTTCCCCGATCTTCTCGAGTAGCTTGTAGCGACCGAGCGTTTGCCCAACCGCGGTGTCGCCGCTCTCCAGGACTTGCGGAAGCGCGCTCGCGGCCTGGGTCGGGTCTTCCAGAGTTACCAGGAAATTCTCGGTCGCCCCGTGGGCTCGCAACAACACCTCGATCCGCTCGCGCAAAGCCGGCTCACCGGAGCACTCGCGCTCCAAGAAAGCGGAGCGGGTTGCCGTCGGCTCTGCCAGCGCACGCTCGAACAGGATTTCTTCGCGGGAAGAATTCATAGTGCTGATCATTGGGGGGATCACTTACCGGGTGGGCGCGCGCGACCGTCGCACGTTCGTCGGGAAACTGCCATCTCTGGGCTTGTCTTCGACCCCGGCCGGCTGAGGTGACCCACAACTTAACATGCGTATTTCTGCGGAATAACGGGTCACTCGTCGCGCTCTGGATTTGGTGTGAGCCGTTTTCCCTAATTTCTACGCATGAGAAGGTGGACATCGGCCTTGCTTGATTTTGACCTCACCCGAGTGGGTGCGGGTGGGTGCGAACGGAAGTGGCCGCGGACCATTCGCACCGGCAGGTGTCCATCCTATCCGCGGACCAAGACCATCGCTCCATGAAACGACTGATCCACTTCACCCACCGACCTAATGTGCTGCGCCCGCTTGGCCTCGTCTCCCTCCTCGGGCTTACGGTCCCAGTTCACGCCCAGATCGTGGCCCCCGGCGACTCGATCGCCGGCCAATCGCAACTCCAATTGGCCGAACGCTACCTGCAGTGGCAGGCGCGACAACCGTTCGCTCAGAATCCATTTTTTACCAAGGATCCGGCGATCTTTTTGCCGATTGGCGATCAAGGAGACGTGTTCTTCTTGTCGTATCATCCACCAGAGCAGATCGCTTTGCCGGCGGACAGACCGATTTTCATGCCATTGGCCTATGGTCTGAACAACAATATGGCCCTTTTCGGAGACTCGCCCACGACATTTACCGCGGCGGAACTGTTGGGCTTTATGGACGGGTTTTTGGACGGTTACTCCTTTTCCGTGACCTTTGACGGCGTTTCGATCCCTAACCTCCAAACCTACCGGCAAACGACGGATCCGAACCACCCATACACGGTTTACCTGCCGTCATCCGACAACCTCTACACGGCTTTGGGGGCCGATGCGACGTTTGGTACGGCAATCTATCCGACGACGGTACCCCTGGAAGTACAAGATGGAATTTGGCTGGGCTTTGAGCCGCTAGAACCAGGCAGCAAACATACGCTAATTGTGGTTATCGAGGATCTGACCTCGCATGTGGTCACGACTACCACCACCGAAATTACCACCATAACCAAGTCGGTCCCTGACGCCGGTTCTCCAATCCTGTTGTTGGGCCTCGGTCTCGGTGGGATCGTTGCCCTTCGGCAGGGGGTACGGAAGCCCTCCGGGCGATTGGCCAAAAACTCGTCGCCGATCTGACCTAGCTCCGGAGTGCGGTCGAACGGGAAGGCGATTGGAGGTAGGGAAACGGGGGCACTCTCGCTGATGCGGGCTTCACTCTTTTTCCTGATTCTAGCCCACCTATCGCATCAAGGCTCGAAATCACCGAGACCCAAATCCAACTGCCGAACTGGCGAACGCCCCATTCATCGTTAGCCTTTCGTCGTGTTCCGCCGTCTGGCTTATTCGAGTGCTATCGCGTGGGGAATCGTCTCCGCGATGGCGGGCCCGCTGCTGCGCATCAATGAGCTGCAATCTTCCAATGGGGAAACATTGCGCGACGAGAATGCCGACGCTCCTGACTGGTTCGAGTTAACTAACGTTGGAGACGCTCCAGCGAACTTAGACGGCTGGGGCGTGAGTGACGATCCTGACCGTCCCTTTCGCTGGCGCTTCCAAGGTGGTTCTCTGGCCCCCGGAGAATTTTTGGTAGTCTTCGCTTCCGGGAAGGACCGTCAGCCAGTTCCCACCGACGCACGGGCGCCAGAGTCCGTGGGAGGTCTCGTCCTGTGGCTGCGGGCCGACACCGTCAACCCCGACGACCCTGGGCAAGTGCGAGCCGTCGGCGCGGCACGACTGGTGCAGCGTTGGAACGACTCGATCAACCAGGTCGGTCCGGCAAGACAACCGAGTGCCACCAGCCAACCCGAATGGCGAAACGCCGTGGTGAATGGCTTGCCAGCACTCCACTTCGACGGCGCAGATGACGGCCTGAGGGTTATCCGACCAGCGGGAACTAACTCATTTACTTTGATGGCGGTGGCACGACCCGTCATGGCGCAGGAAAATGACCCTGAGTCTATCGGGGGAGTGGGAGGAATTAGCGGTCAACGGTGGCTGTTTGGTGCTGAGCACGGAGGAGATCGCAATGGAGGTGCGGGAGTATCCTTGGGAGTCAATGGGGCATCCGTTTATGAACACGGTTCGAGTTATATGCCGGCCTTGGCGGTCGCGCCCACGGACATTGGAGTGGACTTCACCGTGGTCACAGTGGTGTATGACCTCAAGCGACCCCGGCTGTACCTCGCCGGAGCCTTGGCTCGAGAGGGGATGGCCTCGCCCCGGGATTATGTCACCGCGCCCCTTGAAATTGGCTCCGGAGCGTATGGGGCGTTTGGCGGTGATATCGCAGAAATCTTGATGTTCGACCGCGCGCTTTCTGACGCGGAACGACGCGGAGTGGAAGCGGGACTTGGGGTAAAGTACGCGTTACCGCTAGGCCAATGGCGCCATACGAATTTCCAGCTCAGCAGCACCGGCGAAGTGTTGCTGCTCACCCGGCCCGATGGATCACTCGCCGATGCCGTCACCTTCGGACCGGTTCCGCGCGACGTCTCGTTTGGGCGAACTACGAACGATCAATCGGCGTGGCGATTCTTTGCCGAGCCCACTCCCGGCCGAGCCAATACGACACCGGGCTCGGCTGAATTTCTGGAACCACCCGCCTTCTCGCACGCCGGCGGATTTTACATGAACGAGTTCTTACTCGAACTCTCAACCAGCAGTACCGCCGCCGAGATCGTCTATACCTTGGATGGTTCGGAGCCGAATGAGTCGTCAACTCGTTATTCCGGACCCATTCGAGTTCGCTCCCGCGCCGGAACTCCCAACACCATCGCCAACATCCCGACGACTCCAGGAGGTGCTATTCCCGCTGGGGAAGTATTCAAGGGTTGGTCCGTGCGAGCCCGGACCATCAAATCTGGCGCGTTGGCCAGCTCCGTCGTGACCCGAAGTTTCTTCGTCGCGCCCGCCGGGCGAGCGCGGTACTCGGTGCCCGTGGTCGCCCTAACTACGGCTCGCGACAACTTTTTCGGCGCCGAGCGAGGTATTTACGTTCCGGGGAACCAGGGGAACTACAATCAGCGGGGCGCCGAATGGGAGCGCCCTGTGTTTGTAGAGATATTTGAGACTAACAATGCCACGCTCATCTCGCAGCCAGCAGGCGTGAAGATTCACGGAAACACGTCACAGAATTTCCCCGTGAAAGGGCTCGACTTGGACGCCACTGCGTTTGAAGGGCGCCGCCCCTTTCAAGCTCGACTCTTTCCTGATCGACCCTGGGACGTATATGAACACGTGCTCTTACGGCCGACGGGCCACGATCAGATGTACGCTTTTCAGCGCGATGAACTCATGCAATCCCTCGTTGAGCCCTTTGGAGTCGAAACCCAGGCCGCTCGCTTAGTGGTGGTGTTTATCAACGGAGAGTATTGGGGCCTGCATTATCTCAAGAACAAGGAAGACGCTGAATTCGTAGCCCGAGCCGCGAACGTGCCCGAAAGTGAACTCGACTACTTGGAGGGCTATGCTGCGCCGCGTGCGGGTGATCTGGTCCGTTGGAACGAAATGATGGGGTTCCTCCAGTCGCATGACCTTTCCGTGGCGACCAACTATGCGTGGATGACCAATGCCCTGGAGCCTCTCAACTACGCGCTCTACAAGGTGGCCGAGTCGTTTACGTATCGTTGGGATATCGGCAACCACCGCCTTTGGCGGCCGCGCACGCCGGACGGTCGGTTTCGGTGGTTGCAATTCGACAACGACGTCGGGTGGGGCGGCTTTTGGGCGGATCAACCGGCCTGGGACGTCGACATGCTGGAGCATCAACTTCAAGGAACTGGAGGACTCCACGGCCACAGCAATGCCGACACGACTCGCCTGTTCGGCGGGCTCATGGAAAATCGAGAATTCCGTCGCCTGTTCCTCAACGTCTATTCGGACCTGCTCAATTCTGCCTATCTTCCCGCCCATTCAATCGCTCTGATTGACGGCTATTCGGCGACGTTGGCTCCGGAAATGAGCGAACATATTCGACGATGGCGCAGTCCCGGCTCGCTGGCAGAGTGGCGAACGCACGTCGAGTATTTGCGTGAGTTTGCCCGCAAACGTCCGGCCGCGGTACGCCGGCAATTGCAGAGCCGCTTCCCAATCCTCGGACTCAGTTCGTTGTCGCTCGCGGTGTCCGATCCCGCGGGTGGCATTCTCCAAACCACTTTGCTGGGGATTACCAATTCGCCCGACCAACGATGGATCGGTACTTACTTTCGCAACAATCCGCTCACGTTGACGGCCCAGCCGAACCCGGGTTGGCGATTCGCCGGGTGGCGGGAGATTCCGACGGGCGGCTTGTCAACCCTGACCCTCGCGATGACTGGCGACGTGGAACTGACGGCGGAATTTGCCGAGCTGCCAGTGGCTATCGAAACGATTCGTCAGCTCCCGTCGGGCAACGTGATCATCGCCGGACGATCGGCCCCACGAATTCTCGCGTTGCTGGAACGCAGCATCGATCTCGATGAATGGCTGCCTGAACGGACGTTGGAACCTGATGACCAAGGTCGGTGGGAGATTGAAGTTCCGGCGCCTTCCAGTTCCGTTTCCTGGTGGCGGCTGAGGCGCCAGCCAGCCAACTCCGAAATGCTTCTAAGGTAACGGAGAGTGGATTTCGGACATGGCATTCGCGTCCCAAGTTCCACCAATACTAAAGGAGTTATCCCACGCAATGCCGGGCGCGAAACGTCATCACGTCTTCGCGGTCACATTGTCGTCAACCCGCAACCTCTATGAAACGTCAAACAAACCTCCGTTCGTCGCCCTTTTTGCAGGCTGCGCTCCTCGCGGTCTCACTGAACTCTCTCGAGCTCGTTCACGCGGGCCTCGTACTCAACCCCAGCTTCGAGGCGAATTACAACGACACGTTCCCGCACTACGGCCCCATCGACTCGTGGCAGGGCGGCAGTGGCGTTAACCAATCTGACGGTCCCTTTCACAACGGCGGCACGCCGATTCCCGATCAGACGCGGGTGGCGTTCATGCAAGGGGCATCCAGTTTGTCGCAAGACATCACGGGATTGGTGGCGGGAAAGCGTTACTGGATTCAGTTCTATTATGATGCTCGTGCCTGTTGTGGCGGCACGATCGACCTGTCCACCTTGGTGGACGACGTGTCTCTCGATAAGATCACCAACGTGAAGCCGGTCACGGGTGGGGCACCCTACCTATTTCGAAATGTGTCGTTCAGCGCGGCCGCTGACTTCGCAAACATCAAGCTCCAGACGGTGAATTCAGGCGATGCGACAGTCGTGTTGGATGGTGTAACCCTGGTTCAACGCGATGAAGGTAACGTAGTCGTGCAGAATCCTGGGTTCGAAGCGAGCGGCGACGTGCCGGACACCG
>DLVS01000627.1 GCA_003445095.1 Verrucomicrobiales bacterium | reverse complement strand
CATAGTTCCGGTTCATGGAGAGGTCCCAATTCCAGAAATCGGGCCAGTCGCGAGACCACATGCCAAGGGCCAGGGAAGTCAGAGCCTCGTTACCTCGCCTCCTAAGGTTCATGGCTAGCCTCCAATTCCAAAATCGGACGTGAATCGGGAGCATGAACCTTGTAGTCGCTGACGGAAGGAGGCGCTGACTAACGCGCCGCGGTTGGAGTCGCCCAGGCGATAATTCGACGCGACGTTGCGAAAGGAAGAGTGCGCGTCGTTCCCTCCGCGGCTACGGCCGCCCCATAAGCTTTGAGCGCCTTGAGGGCATATTGCTGGGTTTGGGGATGCGGATCGCGCAGGGCCACCGGTGCCAGGGCCCGCACCGCGGAGTTCGGATCGGCGCCGAAACCCGCTAGCTTGCCGATGGCGGAGGCCGCGAGGCGACGGATCTCCGACGAGGGCATCGTCAGGAGTTGCGTCAGTTCGGGCAAGGCGCCGGGATCTTCAGCCCGGCCCAGTTCCAGCGCCCGCTGGAGAGCTTGATGATGACTGCCGCGGTCCATGGATGTCTTCATGCGTGATACTGAGGTGCGCCGCGTTATCGAGCGAAGCGAGTCAACCGCACGCGGTCGGACAATCCCGCGCTCTTATTTGTGCGCAATCCCCTCGCCGCTCGCCATCATCATTTATCGTGATCAGGCACCCTCACTGCTTGATCACCGGCCGGGCAACGAAACTCTCCGCCCGTTACTTTCGAGAGTCACGGTCGTAGCCGCTGACGGAAGGAAGCGCTGACTCATGTGGTCGCGCGTGGAGACATTGGGGGGGCAATTCCGGGGCTCACTGCGAAAGGAGCGCGCGCGTCGTCCCCTCCGTGGCTACTTCGATTCATGAGTGAACCCGCCGAGCGCTTCCGCCTGTTTCTGTAAGGCGGCGATTTGTTTCGCCAACGGCGCGATGCGACGGAGAAGATCGTTGTAGTCACTCATGGGACTGGGCATCGATGGGGACGAACAGACCGAGGCCGAAGTGGGCGCCGTAACCGGCCGCGATGGGGCCGCTCACCGGCTCTGAAAACTCGATCTCAAACGCCGCGCCGCTGCCATGTCCCCGTCGGCCGTTTCCGCCATGACGGACGGTTTGGAACTGGAGCGAGCGGAATTTGCGGGAACCAAATTCGAACGGCTGGGTCCGTTCGGGAACGTGCCGGCGGATTTTGGCCCCTTGCCATCTCGGATTCAGCGAAAGCAGACGCAGCAAGTCGTGCGGGGCGGAGCCCTCCTGCCATCCGTTGTCGTCCATCTTGGGGCGTCCATCGCGATAGGTTTTCGCGTGGCGAGTGGAGACGAACGGTGTCAGTGATCGCCACGTCTTGGCGGTGGCGAAGAGTGGAGTGTCAAACTCGTCCGGCTGCCCGACGCCGTGGAGCACGGTTCGCAGGTCGTGCCCCTTGAAGCCCCAGGTCCATTGAATCTTCCGCAGCGCCTCCACCGCGGCGTGATCGAAACCCTCGGCTGAATAGATGGTGACGTGCGTGATGTGCGCGTTGGAGTCGCCAAGGGACTCGCAAAAAATATGCGCGTGCTGGTGATTTTTGCCGCCGACCCCGGTGAAGATGGGATGGCCATTCGAGATTTTCTCACTGCAAAGAACTTTGTGAATCTGCTCAGCCACCGCGAGCGCCTTGGTGATGACGGGCGGGACGACGCTGCTAAGCGCGAAGCGCGCTACGGTTGGCCTCACTCCAGGACGACGAGTACGCGGCTTCGCCGCCAGCGTGAAAGCGTTTTCCGGACGCGCATAGTTCACGAACTGCGCGCCGGGCGGAAGGTTCCAACCGACGGCTTGAAGGTCACCCGTATCGGCGTGGAGGGCGGTGAAAAGATCTGTCGGCACTTTCGGGAGTTTCTTCTTCTGTGCGGCGGTCGGCCTGGGGCCGAGGTCGCTCAGCGCTTTCTTGGTGAACTCCGCTTGCCAAACGTCGTACTCACGCGCGGTCATTGGGGCGAGGAGACGAACGAGTTCGTTGCCCGACGGCGACGCTTCCCGTTCTTCCAGCGGCGCGGAGTCGGCCTCAATTCCGGTGATGCCTTCCAGCAAATGGGCTTCAACCAGGCTTTCAGCGCGGCCAAAGTAGGCGAGCCGGTTCGTGATCGTTTGTAATGCGTCTCGTTCGGGTTCAGCCAAATCCGCGTCCCAGGCCACAAGCAACGTCGCCTGTTCGGCGATCTGAATGAAAGTATCGAAGACCTTGGTCTTCTTCTCATTCTTCCCCTCGTTGTAGGGCATGTAGTGCCGCGTGTGCGCCGTGGTTGCCGGCGGCAGCCGGAACCGAGGCAGCGTCGCGAGCTTCGCGATCAGAGAACGCATCACCGGCTCTGGCACGTCCGACTTCGCTTTCCAGTGCCACGTCGCGATGAGCGCCCGGACGATGCGCCACGGCGAGGGCGGCCATTCGACTGCGCCTTCGTTGACATGCCGTCCCCAAGGCGTGGCATGGAAGCGCCCAGCCGGGAAGCTGAGTTCGAGGACAGTCATGGAGTTACTCCTCGAAGGTGAGTTCAGTCACCGCCGGACTCGCGAATCCTGTTGCCGCTGCCGCGATCAATCCGGGCAGTTCTTTCTCGAGCTCTACGAGGGACGGCACCGTGAACCCTGCTTCGGGGCGTTGGACTTCCAACTTGGCGCCTTTCGGGATTTCCAAATCACAAGCGGTCCGCAGGCGCAGACCGTCGCGGAGGAACTTTTGGATTTTGAAAAGGCCGAGTGCGACCAGCAGGTTTTCTGCGTCGAGGCCCAGGCCGAAACCGCGAATGAGCGCGAGATCGAGATTGAAGAAGGCGGTGATTTTTCCGGTGAACTCTTCGCGGTGGAACGGGACGTTGCCGAAACCCTTGGCGGTATCGCCGGATGGGTCCACGGCATCGTTTTTCACGCCGCCGCTGGCTGCCACGGTCACATCCTCCGCCTCGATAAAAGCCGTGAGCGCCCTTGGCAGGCGCATCCGACCGCCAGCGATCTCTTTCTTTGCCAGGAACACACCGTGGAGCAGCGCATTGGTGTCGTGTTTGAGCAGCGTGGCCGCGAGTTTCTTGATGTCCACGATGCCTTTGTCCGCGATGGCGAGTTCCTTTTGGAGCGTTGCCAGGAAGGACTTGTCCTTGCCCTCAAGGATATAAGGACTGTTGAGCCGATGGGCTTCGAGCACCGAATTGGTCAGGGGCTTTCCGTCCTTATCGTTCACCTTCACGACGGGTAGCCCCTCGAGCGGCGCCACCCAATCGTTGGCAACCGAATCCCAGCACACGGCTTCGAGGCGGTTCGCCATACTCTGAGCGGATTCGACAAGGAGCATCTTGCGTCCGTCTGGGCCGTCATATTGAGCTGCCCCGAGATCGGGAAAACCGGTGGGTTGAAAACGCGTGCCTTGCAGCGGCTGGAGGGCGGCCTTGAGAAGAAGACGCGGTTGATTTTTGAGTGGGTCGAGGTTCATGGGGTTTGTTCCTTTGGTTTATGAGTGATGGATTGTTTCAATAGCCAGTAATCGCTGGAGAGAATTGGGAACAGCATCGCCGCCGCGGTCCGCCGAGCGATGTCGCCAGAGACGGGGACCATGCGGACGAGCGGGGCGTGACCGGAGGCACGGAGGCGGCGGGCGGCGAGTTCGCCAGCGCTGGCCCCGTCGCCATTCATGCCGCGGCGCAGGATGGCGGGGACGAGGGGGATGGCTTCTTCTCCGGAACCGCGCCGGTGGTGGCACAATTTGAGTAGCGCGTAGAATGCGGACGGGATGGGCGGAGGATCGATGTCGGCAGGCGGGCTGCGGTCGGAAGTGAATGCCACCTCGCAGTGATCCACACACGCAACTCCCCAAAGCAGGTCGGCCAGCAGTTCCTCGTTCACGCGGCCTTCGATGAAGGCGGTGATGTCATCGAGCGATGCGCAACGCGCCGCGATATCCGGCCAACCACGGGCGCCCGCCTTCTCGAATCGAACCAAGCGGCGGGCGAGGATGGCGTTGAATGCGGCAACGAGATCTCCGTCGTGCCAGACGACATCGTTGCCGGGCTGGTCGGCCCAGTTCACCCAAGAGCGATCCTTGGTGGAGCCCATCTCCAACGGCTCGAGATGTTGGCGAAGCCAGAGCGATTCTTTGCCCAGCGGCGCCCTAACGCTTGCGAGCGCAGCGGCGAGACGGAATTCCGGCGAACCGTCGTCCGCTTCCTGCAACCAGCGCCGGCTGAGTCCACGCAACGGATGGAGATAGTTTTCGGTTGTCCACTTGAAGCTCTTGGCCAGCGCTCGCTCCGCAGCCCCGAGCGCGGCGAGAACGGCGTGAAGCGTTCCTTTTCCTCCGTCTCGGCAGAGTTCCAGAATGCGGCGTTCAAGCTGATTTAACGCACGCGCCACGGAAGCGGGGGGCTCGGGATTCGCCTTGGGCCCAGCTTTCTGCCGCAGCCGGTCGTGCCATTGCTCAATGTCGGCGAGAAGATCGGCTCGGGTATTGCGCCGCACGACCATGCGCTCCAGCGGCGTGGCAAAGTAGGCAAGGCCGTTACGAACTTGGAACCCGTAGCGTTGAAAAGCGGAAATGCCGCGGTCCACCCCGAGCGTCACGACGGCCTGGGCAAAGTCCACGCCATTGCGCGCTGGCCGTCCGCGCACCTGGGCGCGGCCTTCGCCAAAGATGGCGCGCAGTTCAGCCAGCGAAGTTGGGCGATCCCAGATCGGCAGCCACATCTCGCAGCGCGCGTCTGCTTCGTCCGCTCCCGCCGCGCTGGCATAGCCGACTCCGGCCTGCCGTACGCAGAACGGATACACCAACGAACCATCATCGGCGCTTTCGAGCCGCTTTACCGACGCGGCGGCAAAGAGCAGCGCACCTTCGATCATCAGGATGAAATCCCATGGATTGACCGCGGAGGGAGCGTCGAACCCCGAGGTCGCATTGGCTCCGCCGGCGGCGCCGGGGAAAAACTGGCCGATCGGCGCTTTGGTCGCCAGTCCGGGAGCGGCTTCGGCAAACAAAGCCGCGCGCAACCAACGCTCTGATTCCGCTGCCGGCTCGCCGGTAGCCGGATCCATGATTTCGGTAAGGCGCTGCATGAAGTTGTTGGTGAACTCCAGCCGCCCATCGTTGCCGCCGGTTCCAAGCAACGGCGGAAACTTTGCGCCATTCTGTCCGAGCACGTACACGGCATCGAGCCAGCTAAGTGCGTCCTCGGGGAACAAATTGCGGCAGCTCTGCAGGAGGGCGGCTTTGGTGTCGCCCTCCAGTTTTGCAGTAACTCCAAGAGACTGTCGCGCGCCGCGAGCGGCGGCGATGGTTTTGCGATACAAGGCGAATCGAGCGCCTGAACTCTGCTCGAGTGCGGTGAGAGCCTGGGCGTTGTCCTTGGGGAAAAAGCCGCTGCCGCCGTTCCAAGGCGCCAGGACCGGTGACGGTCGGTAGTCGCGGCAGAAAAAGGAGACCAGCGAATCGGGAGGAAGAGAGGTATTGAGGACGAGCCGGTCATGTTGCCATCCGCCTTTGGCTTGAGCGTCCCGTTGCTCGGCCACCAGTCGAAGGATGCCAAGGGCTTTCAGATAATGCGCGAGCGGGACGGGTGTACAGCCAGCAAGGATGAGTTCGGGCATGGGTTCAATCGGATGATGGCTCGGGCTCAGCGAAGCGCTGCTTCCAGATTTCCGTAAGGGGACGGAAATCATTTTGGTCGGCGGCTTCGAGGGCGAGAAAGTATGCGGTACGACTTTCCTCACGCTCAGGCGCCAGAGGAACAGGGGGAAGGTCCAGACGGCGGAGAAGTTCGCTCAGAAAAAGGCGAATCACGCGGCCGTTGAAATCCTGAAAGGGGTGAATCGTCAGGAAGCGGCCCTCCGCGAAGGCAAGCAACTCGAGGGTCATGTCGCCGGTCTTCGCAGCGGCGGCGGGCCAGCGGGCTTGAAGATCGAGACCATAGGCGCGCATATGCTGCGCCACTTGATGCGATGCCGGAGGCCGGAGATTACCCACCTGGACTTCGATCTTTCGCCAACGGCCAGCCCACTCCGGAACTAAATCTCCGCCGATTCTTCCGTGGAACTCCAGTAGTAGGGACTCGTCGAGTAGGCGATCGTCGTAAAAACCACGCTCGATGTCGTCTTCTATCAACAAAACCCGCTCGGCCAATAAGGGCGCGAGCTGAGCGTAGCTCAAGACGCCTCGGGCTGTTTCAACAAATCGGGTGGTTCGCTCTGCGCGTGTGTCTCGCGGAGGACTTGCAAGCTCACCGGTTCTCCTTCGAAGGCCATGCTCCGCGCCACCCGCCCGGGAATGCTCTTCCACCGGCGGCGCGTCTTTTCCCGGAGCGAGAGCGTTCTCCACCCGGCGATGATGTCCTGCCAGTTCATCGGAAGAAGCCTCCCTCGTTTGCGGACGACCAGCAAGATCTGACAGCTCGTCGATCACTGAGTCAAAGGCGGCCTGTTCCTCCGCGGTTGCAGTTCCAGCGACGATGTGACCAGCGAGGCTTCGCAGGGCCGCGGCACGATCAGGCGGCAGCGTCAACCCGGCGATCACTCGTCGAATCACCGCCACGAAGGTGTTGCCGTTGAAATTGCAGAAGGGCGCCAGTCGATGGCAGCGGCGGCATAGGTCGGTGGCTTCCGCCAAGGTCATTTCTGTGTGGTGGTGCGACTCCCACAATTGCCTGGTCGGCTCGTAGCCATCACTCGTCGGCCGGTGCAATGCGCCTTTAGGCAGGCAAGCGTATCATTAAAAAAAAAAAAAGAGAACAA
>DLVS01000157.1 GCA_003445095.1 Verrucomicrobiales bacterium | reverse complement strand
ACTCATCCGCGTCGGTACTCGACCCGGGACCTGGCTGCCGAGCACGCCGCCTTTCAGCGCTTACGCACCGCGGGATTCCGCGGGCCGAATGCGCAAGGACAATGGCAATTGGCGGGACAAGATCGAGTCGTGGCCTTCTTCGCCCGCGAATTTCCGCGACTCCAGCGCGAATGGCAGGTGACCTTGGAAGAACGGCTCGAACGCAGCACTCGCAACAACCTCGACCATCTCGCGCCTCGTTTCCGGGTATTGTCCAGCGGCGAACAATGGTTCGACCTCGAACTCAGCTACACCACGAGCGAAGGAGAACGATTCAGCGCCGCGGACATCCAGCAACTTTTGCGCGGCGGTGGCAGTCGGCGGTTGCGGAGTGGCAAATTCGCGGTGTTGGATTCGGGCGCAGTCGAAGAATTGCAAGAAGTCCTCCTCGACTGTGCGCCCGAACAAAGCAGCGGAGAACAGGCGGTCCGCTACCGGATGCCCGCCCAACAGGCCGGCTTCTTCGATGCCGCTCTTCGTGAGCAGGGATTCTCAATCAGCGCGCCGCCCGGATGGGTCGATCGAGCTCGAAAGCAACGAGGCGAATTGAAACTCGAATGTCCGGCCCTCGGCGAGTTGACGGACGTGTTGCGTCCTTATCAAAAGCATGGGGTCGCTTGGCTCGGCTTCCTGCGGGACAATGGATTTGGGGGTGTGCTGGCCGACGAAATGGGACTGGGCAAAACCTTGCAGGTCCTCGCGCATGTGGCGGCCAGTCGACACTCCCTGAGCGATTCGTCGAATCCAGTCGCGCGATCCGCGGCCGGAAACCTTCGCCCGAGTCTCGTGATTTGTCCCACTTCACTCGTCTTCAACTGGGCGGCCGAAGCGGCCCAATGGACTCCCCGGCTGCGGGTCCTGACTCTGGAGGGATCCGAACGCCAGAGCCGATTCGACCGAATCGAACACAGTGATTTGGTGATCACGAGCTATGCGTTGATGCGGCGAGACGCGGACCGGTACCGCGACCTCGAATTCGACACCGTCATTCTCGACGAAGCGCAACACATCAAGAACCGCCAAACGCAGAATGCCCAAGCGGTGAAGGCGCTGCGGTCGGCGCATCGACTGGTGCTCACCGGGACGCCCCTGGAAAACTCCGTGTTGGATCTCTGGAGCATCTACGACTTTTTGATGCCTGGTTACTTGGGAACCGCGGCCGATTTCCGCGAACGGTATGAGATCCCGATCACTCGGGAAAAGGATGCGGCCTCGATGAAGCGCCTCGCTCAGCGGGTGCGTCCGTTTCTCTTGCGGCGGCTCAAACGAGACGTTGCTCCCGAGCTGCCAGCGAAGCTCGAACAAATCTCTTTCTGCGAACTCACCCACGAGCAGGCCACGGTGTACCAACAGTTGCTGGCCCATACTCGGCAGAAAGTTGCGGACGCATCCGGCGAAGGTGGAGCGGCACGGAGCCGTCTGCTGGTGCTGACCGCCTTGTTGCGTTTGCGCCAAGTTTGTTGCGACCTGCGCCTGCTTTCAGCGCCGGAATCGTCACCGGAACTACCGAATGCCGAAAGAGCCTCGAGCGGAAAGCTGCAGTTGTTCCTTGAGTTGTTCGACGAAATCCTCGACGGCGGCCACCGGGTGCTCGTCTTCAGCCAGTTCACTTCGATGCTCCAACTCCTTCGGGCGGAACTAGAGGCCCGGGAACTCGCCTATTGCTATCTTGACGGTTCCACCTCGGACCGCGCGGCCGTCGTCGAGCGTTTCCAGCGGGACGTCACAATTCCGGCTTTCCTTATCTCCTTAAAAGCGGGCGGGGTTGGGCTCAACTTGACCGGTGCGGACACGGTCATTCATTTCGATCCTTGGTGGAATCCGGCGGTCGAGGACCAAGCCACCGACCGAGCGCATCGGCTAGGGCAAACTCGCATTGTGACCAGCTACAAACTCATCGCGCGGGGAACGGTCGAGGAGAAGATCCTGAACTTGCAGCGTCGAAAGCGGGAACTGATCGCGGCGACGTTGACGAGTGACGAGGCCTTTATGGGCAGCCTGACCTGGAGTGAGATCGAAGAACTATTGGCGTGATGCCAAGAGGCCAGGTTGCCACTGCCGCTACCGCCTCAAGCCGCGAGGCCGGTCGCCGATATCTGCGCGAGCAAACTCTCCCGCGCTTCCGCCAATCCTTTGTAGCGAGCAATCTCCTCGGGCATCGTCGTCAGTTGGCGATGAAAAGCGGAGGCCACTTCGGGATTCCTCGTCACTTCGCTGAGCGGATGCACGGTGAGCCAAATCACAAACGCCAAGCCTTCACTTTGAGGTAGTGATCGAAACGCCTGATGCTCGATTCGCAACCAGGTGCGGCCGAGGGATGCTTGAGCGTCAAGGCGCTGACGTTTGAGGTGGGGATGCAGATTGCGATCAGGCACGGCGGCCAAACCCCAGTTTTCCCGGGTGAAGGTCGTTTCTGACGGCAGACGCTCGAGGAATTTGCGAATTCGCGAGCCCAGTTCCGCGTTGAGCGTGGGCACGGGGGCGTGAATCGCTTCGATCGGAAGCCCCAATTTTTCGGCGGGATTCCACCACGACGGGTCGCAAACGCATCCTCCCACCATCCGGAATGCGCCGGCGGAATCGCGGCGAAGCAAGACGAAGTCCGGTTCCCACAAGCCCGCGAGCTCCCGACCCGCCGCCGCGCCGCCACCGATGAGCGCCCTCGCGCCAGGCTCGACAAACAAGGCCAACAGTTCGTCCAGCACGGGATCCGCTTCCGCTAACCACGGGGCGTAGTCGTGGGGCTGACGACGGATCAGTTCTCGTCGTTCCTCCAGTTGCGGAAGCTCTGGACTGGCGAGCCGAAACCAATTGGCTTCGGCGGGGCGCATTCCGAATTCGAAGCGGAAACGGTCGCCACGAAATAAGCGCACGAAGTCAGGGGCTGGCGACCACCCAGGCGAAGACACCTCACGAGGCTGCCCAAGCAGACAGCATCCGCAAGAGGTTCCGAAAGCCTCCCGACCCGTGGATCCTTCCATTATGGGGTAGGGATTCAGTGCGGATCGCACGCGAAGCCGCGAAGCGAGGCCACTTCCAACCAGACCGGAAAAATCTCTCGGGGAGTCACCGAACCCTGAGTTTTTGTTTCGCCCGAGATCCCCCCTGATACACCCAGACCCGGGCGACCCAACTGCGCTGAACACTCCCTTCGCCAATGACGCTCTGGCGGCCGGAAGGGCACGCTGCTCGATTCTCCTTGGACGCACTTGGCCCCTGACCCGTTTCTCGGCATATTCGCCGCGCTCCAATGGCCGATCCTCGGGTATTCTTCGCCGCTGAACGAACGCTGTTGGCGTGGATCCGAACCGGCCTCACGATCATGGGATTCGGATTCGTGGTCGCCCGCTTTGGGCTATTCCTCCGACTGTTCGTGGCCCAACG
>DLVS01000716.1 GCA_003445095.1 Verrucomicrobiales bacterium | reverse complement strand
CGGAATTGAATGGGGCCGCGGTGAAACGCAGCCCTACCAAATCTGGGAGCCCTCAATTGACCGATGGCGTCCGGCGCATTCCTGATCAATCATTCGCTTATGCGAGGGCAGCTTGCGGTCATCGGCGGGATTCTCGTTTCGTTGATCACTTCAGAGTGGGGGTTGTCCGCGCCACCGTCACCCGGCAATCGACTGACCTACCTCGACTCCGACGATCCGTTTCACGTTGGAGTTCATTTCCCCAAACTCACCACTCCACAATGGGCGGGTGATCCCGGAGTTGAGGTTGTCGTTATGTTAAGTATCGACGACATGTCGCAATCGGCGAAGTACGAAACCTTCCTGCGGCCAATCCTGGATCGCCTCAAGCAGATCGATGGTCACGCGCCTCTAAGTATCTTTTGCAACTCGATTACGCCGTCCGATCCCCAGTTGCAGGCGTGGCTTAAGGAAGGCGTCAGCTTAGAGGTCCACACGCTCAATCACCCGTGTCCCATCCTGGCGAGACACGATTTCATTGCGGCGCAGAATACGTTTCACGGCGGTGTCGAACTACTGAACCTCGTACCCAATTCGACGCCCGTCGCCTTTCGCACGCCTTGCTGCGATTCGATCAATAGCGCGAGCCCGCGTCTGTTCGCCGAGCTTTTCAACCGAACTAATCAAGCAGGCCAGTTCCTCCGACTCGATTCGTCGGTCGTTCTCCTGCTGACCACCAATGATCCCGCGCTGCCGCGCCGATTGGTGCAGGACCCCGACGGTCGAGGACGCTTCACCAAGTACGTTCCGTTCCCCAGCTTTGTTGGCACCGTGGAGAACTATCCGTATCCGTGGGTCATCGGGAAGACCGCGTGGGAATTTGCCTTTGCGGCGCCGACCGATTGGGAGGCGCAGAACATTTTGGGGAGCACCAACGCCACGATGCTCGCCGATTGGCAAGCGGCGTTGGATGCAATCGTGCTCAAACAGGGCACGTTCAATTTTTGCTTTCATCCGCATGGCTGGAGTGCGCCCCGGCAGTTCGTCGATTTCATCGACTACGCGACGGCGACGTATGGATCGCGGGTGAAGTTCCTGAGTTATGGCGAGGCCGAGGAACGGCTGACGCGCCACCTCGGGGCCGGACAGCCGCTTCGGGCAATGGACGGCAGCGACAACGGTGTCCGCGTGGTCGATATTAACAACGATGGCTTCCTCGACGTGCTTATCGGTAACGACACGTTGCGTCGGACGCGTTTGTGGCAGCCGGAATCTAAGCAGTGGCTCGATACCGAATTGCCCACACAACTCATGCATCGAACCAGTGGCATCGCCCATGACCCAGGCGTTCGTTTCGGCGTTCTACATTCTGATGGCAGGGCTTCGATGTTGGTGCGCAACGAACAGGTAACCGGCGCCTGGAGCTTCGATAACGGGCGCTGGATTGAGGTGACCAACTTCCTCCGCGGACTCGAGCTGGACGGCCAACCGGTGCTTACCAGCCGAGGGGGCCGTGATCGAGGGGTTCGCCTGAGAGACATGGACGGAGACGGCATATGTGAACTACTGGTCGCTAACGAGTCGCAAAACGCCGTGTTCCGCTGGGAACCAGCGCGGGAACGCTGGGAGCGATTGACTCCTGGACTCCCCCCGGGAACGTCCATCGTCAATGCGCGCGGCGACGACAACGGGTTGCGCTTCGCCGACATCAACGAAGACGGCTTCGACGACCTCGTCTTCTCGAATGAAAACGCCTTTGCGCTCTGGTTGTATGTTCCTGAGCCCTTTCTCGGCTGGACCCAGGGTTGGACCCGCAAAGTGACCGCGGGCCTCCGCGGTCAACCACGCGCCCAAGAAACTCCAGCCGACGAAATTCCTCCGATCGTCCGTACCGGGCCATTTCGGAACAACGGTTCGTGGATCCATTCGCGCCAACTCTGGGTTCAGAACGAGGACACCGCGCACTTGCCTGACCTGGTGGATCGTCGGTCGTTTGACACGCTGCTGCGGGGCGTTACCCCGGCACCCAAATCACCCGAAGAAGCATTGCGCAGTTTTCGCGTACCCACCGGTTTCCGCGTCGAACTCGTCGCGGCCGAGCCGTTGGTTCAGGATCCGGTGGCGTTCGATTGGGGCGCCGATGGAAAGCTTTGGGTCGTGGAAATGCGTGACTATCCCCTCGGGATGGACGGACAAGGCAAACCCGGTGGTGTGGTCAAGTTTTTGGAAGATACCGATGGCGACGGTCGATACGATCGCGCCACGGAATTCCTCCGCGACGTGAGATTCCCCAGTGCCGTGATGCCTTGGGGGCGTGGCGCCTTCGTGAGTGCCGCGCCGGAGATTTTCTATGCGGAAGATACCGATGGTGACGGGCGGGCGGATGTTCGCCGCGTTCTGTTCACCGGTTTCGTCGAAGGCAATCAGCAACATCGGGTGAACGGATTCGCGCTCGGGCTTGACGGCTGGATCTACTGCGCGAATGGCGACAGTGGCGGAGATGTTCAATGGAGCGGGCGGCGCGAAATCGATTCGGGGTCGGGTTGGACTCTTGTCCAGACGGAATCCCTCCCTGGCGCAAAAACCAATTCCGTTTCGCTTCGTGGTCGCGACTTCCGCTTCCGGCCCGACACCGGCGAGTTCGAAACCATCGAAGGCCAAACCCAATACGGACGCAATCGGGACGACTGGGGCGACTGGTTTGGAAACGCCAACTACACCTGGCTGTGGCATTATCCCATACCCAGTCGCTACGTTGCCCGCAATCCACACCAAGCACTCCGCGACACTCGGTCGATGCTCGCGCGTTATGACGGGGGCGATCGCGTTTTCCCGGCTAGTCGCTCGTTGCCTCGTCCCAACGTGGTCGGCGTGGATAACACAGTCACCAGTGCCTGTAGTCCATGCCCCTATCGCGATGACTTGTTCGGACCGGAATTCGCCACCAGCATTTTTATCAGCGAACCGAGCGAGAATCTAATTCATCGCGAAGTCCTGGCGGAGTCGGGCGCCACCTTTTCCAGTCACCGAGCGCACGGAGAAGAGACCAGCGAATTCTTGGCATCTACAGACAATTGGTTTCGTCCGGTGCAGCTTAAGACCGGACCTGACGGTGCCCTGTACGTCGCCGACATGTATCGGCAAACCATCGAGCATCCGGAATGGATCCCTCCGGACGTTCGTCCTCGAATGGATCTACGGGCGGGCGCGGATCGAGGACGCATTTATCGAGTTGTACCGGAGCGAGCGACGTTGCGACCGATTCCAAGGTTGGATCAGCTCGATTCCGCGGGGTTAGCCGCCGCCATGAATAGCTCGAATGGATGGCAACGTGACACGGCCATGCGGCTTCTGTGGGAGCGCGGCGGCCAAGAGGCAGTGGCGGCGCTGCGGACCCTAGCGACGGACGCCGCGGATCCGCGAGTGCGGTTGCAAGCGTTGGCCACCGTAGCCGGACTGGGACAGTCGGACCCGAAGTTAATTGTCCTGGCGCTTAGGGACGCTCACCCAGCAGTCCGCGCCACGGCGATTCGCTTGGGTGAACCGTGGCTTCGCACCGGTTCAGATCCGGCGCTGGCTGCGGCCATCCTGCAGAAGACCAACGACCCATCAGCCCGCGTGGCGTTGCAGCTAGCGCTCTCCCTAGGCGAGCTGTCTGACCCAGATGTGGGGCCAGCGCTGGCACAAATCACCCTAACTCATCCCGAGGACCCTTGGATCCTTGAGGCCGTCATCAGCAGTGCCAGTCCACATGGGCTGACGATGTTGAAGGCGCTGGAAGAAACCCCGCGACCTTCGGCGCGTCTGCTGGAGCGATTACTCGCTTTGGCGGCGGCGCAACGAAACGAAGAGGCGTTGGCTCAAGGATTCGCGGTCGCACTCAAATTGGATCCGCAACGCGATGGCCTAACTCAATTCTCCGCGCTGGGTGGGTTGTTGGACGCTCTGGATCGCCAGTCTCAACGAAAGGCTGCACGCATTCCGTGGGCTGATTTGGAGCCAATCCTCACGCGAGCGGGGACGATCGCGTTCAGTGCCGACGCGGAGGAGCCGTTGCGATTGGCGGCCTTGCGTATGGTCGGGCGCAGCGAATCTGAACCGGTGAATACCGCGTCCCTGTTGGTGAAGATGCTCGGTCCTCAGAACTCCACCAAGGTCCAAGAGGCCGCACTCGCCGCCTTGCGCCGACGAGGCGATGCTAATGCTGCGAGCGCCTTGTTGGAGTCCTGGGTGCGTCTGAGTCCGGCGATCCGGAGCGCGGCTTTGGAAGCATTCGTCACTCAACCGAGCTGGACTTCCCAGTTGCTGGACGCTCTCGAGTCCGGCCGATTGGCGGCGCGCGAAATCAATGTCCCGATTCGACAACAATTGCTGCATCACTCGGACGCGAGGTTGGCCGCGCGGGCCGAGAAGCTGCTAACCGCGACTCGCTCCGACCGGCAGGCAGTGGTGGATAGTTTTGCCGCAGTACGGAAACTCCCGGGCGATGCCGAACGAGGGCGCGAGCAGTTCCGGGCCAACTGTTCTTCATGCCACCGACTCGAGGGTGAAGGCGTCGAGGTCGGACCCGATCTCGGCGCGGTGGTGGACAAATCAGCGGACGCGTTGTTGGTCGCGGTGCTCGACCCCAATCGCGCCGTCGAAGCGCGCTACCTTTCTTATTCCGCGGAGACTCGGTCCGGGCGCCAGTTCACCGGAATTATCGCGAGTGAATCGCCCAACAGCCTGACTTTGCGGGGCATCAATGGAACCGAAGAAGTTTTCCTCCGGAATGAACTCGTGAGGTCGCAGAGCACGGGGCAATCCTTAATGCCGGAAGGTTTTGAACACAGTTTAGATGCGCCCGCGTTGGCCGACCTTTTTGCTTACGTGACCGCGAGCGGGCCAGCGCCCAAGAAATTCGCGGGCAATCATCCGCAAACAGTTTCTCCGGACGCGACTGGCGCTTTGCGGCTGTTGGCTACGGTGGCCGAAATCTTTGGCGACTCGTTGGTGTACGAGAGCCGATATCACAACTTGGGCTACTGGCAGAATGAGAACGATCGCGCGGCGTGGACGCTGCAGATCCCGCGTGGTGGCGAATACGACGTCTGGCTCGATTGGGCGCGGCCGGCGGGCGAACGGACCGTGACGCTGCGCCTCGACGTTGCCGGAGTAACTCGAGAATTCATCATTCCGGCCACGGGTTCTTGGGACACCTACCAGCAGACCCGATTGGGCCAGGTGCGGATCGAGGCGGGGCGTCAGCGCGTCAGTGTGCGCGGGGTTCCGCCACTCGAAGCCGCGATTCTGGATTTACGGGAAATTCGCCTGGTACCCGTCGGCAAAGGAGCGCCTGCTGATTTCCGGGCGCTGACTTCGCGGTGAAGCAGTTGTCTCCAAGAATGTCTTCATAGGTGCGCCGGAAGCCGGGAAGGGCAGCTGTCCTCACCGAAGACGAACTCGCGATCCACGACGCGCGAGAGGCAATCAACCTGGAGTTGGAACCGCGGATTGAACGGATATCACGGATCGAAAAGCAGACACACTGGGACGGTTGATAATCCCTGAGGTGACGTGATCAATCCTCGGGATTGATCCCCAACTTCTTCCATCCGAGCCATCCGCGAAATCTGGAGAGCGCCAAGCAAAGCTGGATGGTTCTCGTTAACTGAAATGTTAATCGTGATAAAAATCTTCGGCCACGCGCTTGCCACTCGCCGGCTTGGTACGCGGTGGCCCGAAAAAGCTGCCGATCCAGAAAACTCTTCACCAGCAGGAGTGGGTGGCCGTAACGCGTTTGCCATTCGTCGGAGAGTCGGCGCACGCACAGGCTTAAGGCTCGGGTGGCCAGATTGGGTAAGGCGCCGCGCTCGGCTAAGATGACGAAGCGACTGTCTTGGGCCACCAGGTGCAGACGTAGCTGGCGTTGGCGCGAGGACCACTCGATCGATTGATCATTCGCAATGACGATCCGGCGGACTAAAGTCCGCTCGACCCACGCCATTTGCGGAGTCGCCCGAGTGGCTGGGATGGACAAACTCGGCCACCATTGCTCCCTTGGACGCATGCGTTTGACGTTTCGCCGGTTCGATCTCGTCCTTCGCCACCATTGGGCCGTCGCCTCCGACATCAATCGAGGCCGCGGAAAATCGGCGTACCCAGTTGTTTTCGTCGAACTGCAAGATGCTGCCGGTCGAAGCGGTCTCGGCGAAGCGTCCCCTTCCAGCCAGTACCACGAGTCGCACGCGACGGTGTCCGCGTTTCTTCAGCGAGTCGAACCGGTTCGTTTGTCCTTCGATGACATTCCTCAAAGTATGGCCTACCTGGATTCGTTGTCGGCGGGAGATTTTCCGGCCAAATGCGCCTTGAACCTCGCGCTAGTGGACGGTGCGATGAAGGCACGTGGGCAAGCGGTGTGCGACGGATTGGGATTGGGCTTCATCGAAGGGAAACACGTAACGTCTTTCACGATCGGCCTCGCTGCTCCCGAGGTAATGGCAGCCAAGGCAGCCGCAGCTTCAGCCATGCCGGTTCTCAAGCTGAAGCTCGGTAGCTCGCGTGATCGAGAGAACTTCGCCGCTGTGCGGGATGCGGCTCCGAGAAAACCAATCCGCGTGGACGCTAACGCTGGATGGAAAACGAAGGAAGAAGCCTTGACCCGAATCGAGTGGCTGGCCGCGGATGGACACGTGGAGTTCGTTGAACAACCCTTGCCGGCCGATGCGCCCCTCGCGGATTCGACCTGGCTCAAGACCCGATCACCGTTACCCCTCTTCGGCGACGAATCCTACCAGAGCGCCGCCGACGCCGAACGCTGCGCCCAATGTTTCCACGGAGTTAATGTGAAGTTGGTCAAGACCGGAGGAATCAGCGGAGGACACACCGCACTGGTTGCCGCGCGCGCCCAAGGACTAAAGACCATGCTGGGGTGCATGATTGAAAGCTCGGTGTTGATCAGTGCGAGCGCCCACTTGGCCGAATTGACTGATTATCTGGACCTCGACGGAAATCTGTTGATCACGAATGACCCATACACCGGGGTAGTTTGTGATCAAGGTCGCTTGAGCTTCGCGGGGGTACGCGAGACGGCCGGGCTGCGGGTTCGCCCGAGGTGATCTTCTCGTTGGCCTGGTGACGCGGACGGGGCCGTCCGCGCTCCGCCTGCGTTACAACTTCCAGTAGCTGGGAAGATCGGGTTGGGTTGAAATTAGAATCTCGCGAATCGCTTTACGATCTGCAGCGGTGAGGCGTTGCCAGGTCGGCCCCGAATCTTCACCCGACAGAATCGACCACAGTCGTTGGTAAATGCGCGCCTTCAGCTCCGCCGGTAGCGCTTGGAAGGATTCCGAGTGAATCAGGAAGCTGCACGGATATTTGAAGAGCCGCGTCTTAAGGTCCAACTGGCGCAAGGATCGCCCTTGGGGATCGCGCGGGCCCGCCGCTTCGAATGCTTTGGCGAACTCGTCGCTGCCGCGCACCGGAGCCGTCAACGGCGCCTCTTCGGTGAACAGCAAATACCGCAAGAACGCTTCCAATGGGCTCTTGATATAATTGCAGTGCCCGTAGGCCTGCAGTTGCATCGTCGCCTCGTAATTCAGTCGCGTGAGGAAGTTATGCATGTGTACCTGGTGCTCGAGCACCATCAACGCGACGATGTCGCTCGTGGCCGCGGGATACCGGTTCGGATCAAACGGAGGAGGGAGGTCAACGAGCGTCGGTTTATTGCCGGCAAAGTTGGGCTCACGCTCCTGACGAGCAAAGGCTTCGGCACCGATTAAGTTGCCCCGATGAGTCTGGT
>DLVS01000818.1:3444-5731 GCA_003445095.1 Verrucomicrobiales bacterium | reverse complement strand
CTCCTTGGTTGTCGAATGGGACCGGGAATCGAGCATTCAGTTGGAATCGTCCGGTGGTTTCGGCCAGTGATTCGAGTCGGCGAAAGAGGAATGCTTCACTGGCGCTTCGGGCACGGGCAGCGCCTTCAGCGTCCGGCGACGGGGAGCGTGTTGCATGAACGAACAGGTTGGCGAGCGGCACGTCCATGCCGTCGCGAATCAGCCGTAGAACGCTCGCCGCGTAGTTCTGCTTCCACTCTGGTTCGATTGGCAACGGCACTTCGACCGGCCAACCCGGCAGTGCGCTCGCGGGCAGCAAGACGGTGTAGCCGAGCGACTCATAGCCGCGACAACGCCTGGTCAAACATGTTCGCCAGCATGGTCACGTTCAGATCGGCATAATCATAGATGCGTACCTCGCGCTTGCCGTCGTGCAACCGGTGCAGCCGCCCGGCGTATTGGGCGACAGTTCCGCGCCAGGAAACCGGCAGCGCAAGATACAAAGTGTCCAACCGCGGATCATCGAACCCTTCGCCAATGAACCGTCCCGTTGCCACAATCACCCGACCACTCCTGCAACCTTTTGTTGCAGGTGCAACAAAAGGTTGCGCGTCCTGTTTGGCCAGACGGTCAAGCGCCTCCGCCAAAGCCTGGCGGCCCATGCCGCCACGCAATTCAATCACGTTTGCTCCTTCGCTGAGCAACCGTTTGGCTAATAGGTCCAGATGCTCCGTCCGCTCCGTTAGCACCAGTGGCCAACGGCCCTCGCGTAGCGCGGTGACGACATCGGCGCAGATCATCGCGTTCCTTTTTTCGTCACGCCACAGCGCGTTATACAGCCTTTGGAATTCGAGGCGCGGATTCCCTATCTCACGGTCGGCCGTGGCTGAGAAAAAGATCTCTTCCCGAAACTCGGTCGGTCGCACCAATACCGAATGCGTGAAGGGACGCGTCGCTGCCTGTTGCCGCGCATCCACTCGGTGCCGCACCGGGCCGCATTGCAGGAAGATGATGGGATGATGACCATCTTTGCGTGCCACGGTTGCCGACAATCCCGTGAAGAACTTTGCCTTCGCCCGACGGGCCACCAGTTCAAAGCTGCGAGCGGAAAGATGATGGCATTCGTCCACCACGACGTGTCCATAACTCCCGAGACAGTCAATTACCGTGCCTTTGCGAACGAGGCTTTGCACGAGCGCGACGTCGAGCGCTCCGTTCAGTTTTTTGCGGCCGCCCCCGAGCCTGCCGATCTGTTTGGCCGACACCCCGAGAAACGTACTGAGCCGTTCGATCCATTGTTCCAAGAGTTGCTGCCGATGAACCAGCACCAACGTGTTCACGCCGCGTTGGGCAATCAGCCACGCGGCTAAGACGGTCTTGCCAAAGGCAGTCGTCGCGGAAAGCACGCCTGTCTCGTGGCGCAGCATCGCCTCCGCGGCCACCTGTTGCTCGGACCGCAGCGCACCTTGGAACGATACGTCGAGAGGAGTGCCCGCGCATCGCTCGTCGTGCAGGATCAGTTTGATTTTCAGTGAACCCAGCAGTTCGCGCACATCCTCCAGACACCCCCGTGGCAACCCGATGTGCTTCGGAAAAGCCTCTGCGCAATGAATGATGCGCGGCTTATCGTAGGTCGGCAGGCGCATCGCTTCGGCACGATAGAATTCTGGGTTTTGGAACGCCGCGAGTCGCACCAGTCGATTGCGTAATGCGGGCGGGAGATTTTCCTTCGGCACGTAGATTTGATCACCGAGAACGACTTCGACGTTCTCGGGAAGCGGCCCGGCGATTGGTGGATCTTTGCGGCGGCGCGATGGCGGCAAGGTCCAAGGTGAATCCTCGTCCTCCTCAGCCACAGCCATCCGCACGCCCAAAACTCGCCCGTTCGCTTCCGCTTGTCGTACCAACGCCTCAACACGTGTGCGACCCAGGCGCGGAACACCGGACAGGAAAACCCACTGATCCGGATGCGGATTGAATTGCTCATCCAGAAAGACCGAATTGCCGCGGGCTCGGGGCCGTTTCTGCAACGGCAGCGCGATGAGGTTTCCAAACCCACCTTTCGGCAGCGTGTCCTGATTGGGAAACAGCCGATCATAGGAACCCAGTCCCACGTCCGGCCGTCGCTCCATCGTTTCCGTCAGCAAGTGCGAGGCGAGCTTGCGCGCGAAGCTAGCAGGAACGGCCTCCTCGAAGAAAAACCACACGTGCCCGCCGTTACCGGAACGAGATCGCTCCAACGCCACCGGCACATCGCGTTGGCGACACGTCTCCACAAACGCACCGGCATCTGCCTGCCAACTGTCTC
>DLVS01000818.1:2438-3415 GCA_003445095.1 Verrucomicrobiales bacterium | reverse complement strand
CCCATGACAAAATCCCGCCCCAGATCGTCTCGCCCAGAAAGATGCCAACGGACTACTTCATCCGTGACCGGCAGAAAGCGGCGGTTTGGACACTCGGCGCATCTGATCTTTGGTTTTTCGCAAACGCCGCGCACCCACTCATTGGCGCAAGCTGGCGCGTAACCGGATAGCTTGGTCTTGCGACTCTCAAACCGTCGCGGATAGACATCCTCGCGGCCGCGAAACAGTGAACGGAACAACGCGATCTTGTCGGCGGGCGTTGATGTGTTCGTCACCGGCGGGCGGACGGAAACAGCCGGCGCCCGGTGCGTTGGAGTTTCCTCCCTTAGCACAAGCTCGCTGGTGAACACGCTCGCAAGGTAGAAGGGACCGACGAGGCGTCGAGGGCGAAGAGGCTTGTTATCTCGGCGGGCAGGAATCGCTGACGCTGTTGGCCAAACTCGTCGAGGTCGAAAGGCCCGATCAGCCGTGAAATGATCGGAGCGAGTTCCCTGCTCCGTCAAACCTCAGCCACGCGTCCAAGTTCAGCGAGCTTGAGCACGGTGTTCCAATTTCGCGCGGTGTTCGTCACGCCGATCCACTGGTCGAATTTTTCGGCCATTTTGCTTTTCCCGAAACCGTGCGGCGTGTGCAGGTAGGCGACGCCTCCGATGATCTCGATCTCCTCGCCTGTCACGGCGCAGGCACGGACGCGTTCGAGGTCTTCCTCCTTCGGGGCACTCTCGAGCAGCGCGGCGTGAACGGTGGTTGGCGCGTTGGCCGCGGCCTTGGCAAAAGGGTTGCGCGCAATCAGGCTGTCCCACTCGGCCAGCGTCGGCGCGAAGATCGCCTTGTCGAAAGCGAACTGCGTGCGACAAAGCTGAGCGATCGTATCAATGACCTTCTTCCGGCTCATTCGACTGCGAACGATGGCGTTGCCGCTATTGATATAGGTCGCCACGTTTTCAAAACCCGCCTCGGTGAGTTTTTCGCGGAGC
>DLVS01000818.1:0-2286 GCA_003445095.1 Verrucomicrobiales bacterium | reverse complement strand
CCGACGAGTTCCTTGGGCAACTGTGTCGGGTCCACCGGATAAATGAGCGAGAGGTCGGGCTTGGTCTTGGCGCTGGGAAGAAGTTCCAATTCTTCCGGTGCGCCCACGATGAGCCAGAGCACCTCGGCGTCGGTGTCGTTGAAGACCTGGCGCAACTGGTCCGGCCCGACCAGCACGCCGCCGTAGCGCGGCACGGTCAATGTCTCATCGCCGACGCGCAGGCGGCCCGTGCCTTCCAGGACGAAATAAAATTCTTCCTGCCGGATGTGCTGGTGCAACGTGCCAGCGCTTTTCGGAGGATACCGCCACAGCCGCGCGCCGACATTTTCACTCCCGGTACGCTCCAGATAATCCGCGTTCGGGATGCGCATTAAGTTAGAGGGGCGCCAGAGTAGATCATCCGGCTTGATGAGATGGTAACCCTGAATGGCTTTCATGAGCTTGATGGCGACTACTTCGAGTGGCCAAACCAAACCACCTTTCGCAACACCTCTCTAGCCCGGAATGGAGACGCCGACCACCATTCGATCAGTTCACCGCCGAGGAGAGGCGAGCAACCATGGAGATGAGGCACGATTGGTTCCTAACTCGAAGCCACCGCCGAGCCAGAGCTCGGTGATTATGCATGATATTGTTCGTCGCTGACCTTTTCCATCCAGTCCACGAACTTGCCATCAAGCACTTCTTGAATGGCGATGTGCGTCAGGGCGGTGGTCAGCGCTGCGCCGTGCCAGTGCTTCTCGCCCGGCGGAAACCAGACCACGTCACCGGGGTGGATTTCCTCAATCGGGCCACCCTCACGCTGCACTCGGCCGCAACCCGCCGTGACGATCAGGGTCTGACCGAGCGGATGAGTGTGCCAGGCGGTTCGGGCTCCAGGCTCAAAAGTAACACTGGCACCGGCCGTACGTGCCGGGGCGTTTGGCTGAAACAACGGATCAACCCGCACCGTGCCGGTAAACCAATCAGCCGGTCCTTTGGTGGACGGCTGTGAACCCCTTTTCTTAATTTCCATATTGAGTTCCGTTCTTTGAGTTATTCGGTCAGGTGTCCCCACGAACTGATTCGACCTAGCTGTCCCACCATCCTTCAGCGTCTCTCCTTCGGCCACGCCGCGTTAGGCATCGTCTCGGCAGACATCTTCGGTCACGTGAGTTTCTCAATCGGTTGCCTTTTCCTGATAAATGCGCACACGACCGGACTCAACGATCCACAGGTGGCCTTTGATGACCTCTCCGCTTAATGCAGCAGCAAGCGTCTCCACTGCGCGATCAAGATCAGCCGCAGACGGCTTGTTCGGCAGACGCAGAACGGCGATCCCTGAATATTGACTCGGCAAGAACCGGAACGGATTGGCGAAGTCGAGATCCAACGTGACGAGACAACGCGCCTCGGCATGACACTGCGCGATCATCTGCCGGTCCTCCGCCTGCTGCATCGACTGTTCGGCGACAGTGCAGACATCGTGGCCAGCAGCCCGGAGGATTCGTTGGCCGCGACGGCCCAGGTTTTCGTCGAGCTTCAGCTTCACGCCACCGGCTCCAACGGCACATTCACGAATCGTTCGCGCGCCATCTCGGCTCCGTAAGCGATACACGCCCGGATGTCAGCCTCTTCCAACCCGGGATAGTCCTCAAGAATCTCCTGAACGGTGGTACCGCTGGCGAGCAGGTCGAGAATTAGTGACACCCAAAGGCGGTGTCCCCGAATACACGGCTTCCCGAAACAGCGATTCGGATCGATCCAGATCCGACTCAAAAGTTCCTCGCGCGTCATAAAAGAAGCCTACCGGAATTAACGGTGGCGGTAAACGTAGTCATCGTTCTGCTGAACGAACCTGCGAATTGCAACAACCTGATGCCGACGAATGGATCCTTCACTCTCCTTACCTGGACTCCATCAAGAGCGTCTTTACGTCGGCGAGCACGAGGCGGACGTCGAGGGTGCCAGAGCTGTAGATGTTGCGGATGCGGCCTTCACGATCGATCACGAAGGTCTCAGGCGCGCCCGTGACGCCGAGATCGACGGCGAGACGGCTGTCCGAGTCGACCCCCGTCTTGAGATAGGGATTGCCATAGCGTGCGAGCCAGGCAGCGCCGTCCTTCGGCTTATCCCGCCAATCGACGCCATAAAGCGCAACCTGGCCGGATTTGCCGATCTCGGTGAGTTGCGGGTGTTCGAGGGTGCAACTGGAGCACCACGAGCCGAACACGTTCACCAGCGAGACCTGGCCGCGAAGATCGGCGCTTACCAGCACATCCGCTTGTGGCGTGAGCGGCGCCAGCT
>DLVS01000647.1 GCA_003445095.1 Verrucomicrobiales bacterium | reverse complement strand
CGACGTGTACCGATTGATCGAGAATCGTCCCTATTGCCTGAGCATCGCCGGCCACACTCACTGGCACGAACACCGTTTCCTGCGACGCGAAGACGGCTGGATGGGTGTCGTACCACATCATCATATCGTTAACGTGACGGCGTGTGGCAGTTGGTGGACCGGTCAGCCGGACGAACTCGGAATCCCGCACACCACCATGTCGTGCGGGGCGCCCAACGGGTACACGGTGCTGACCTTTAAGGACCGCGGCGTGACCGTGGATTTCAAAGCCGCGCGTCGGCCACCGAGTTATCAAATGAACATCGAGGCACCGGACGCCGTTGCCTCCGCCGTTACGGGTGCCACGCCGGTTTACGTGAACCTGTTCAACGGCGCTGAGAACTCGGCGGTCGAAATGCGCCTCAACAATCGCGGCCCGTGGGTGAAGCTGGACAAAGTGCTTGAACCCGATCCGGTCTTTGTGGCCGCCCGCGCTCGCGAAGGGACCAACGTATTCACGCCCTATCGGTCGATGCCGAACCCAATCAAGTCACCGCACCTTTGGAAGGGCCACTTGCCCGAGAAGCTCCCGGCCGGGACGCACTACATCTGCGTCCAGGCCCGGGATGTAAATGGCACTCTGCAACCGGCTATGCGAGCGATTACGGTGGAGTAGAGTTGCCGGGCTGCAACGGCCTCGGTTTGACCCATCCCTGCGCCTTGATCAGCGCCGACATCGGGCTGTTGGCGGGAATCTGATCCACTTCGTTTTGGGCGGCGAATAGCGGGTCCTGCTCGACTCCGAGCACCGTAGAGGCCCGTTCTTGCGCCGCCACCGAATCGGCGCGAGGTCGCACCGATCCAATTACCGCCGCCCAATTCAGGATCAATCTCCAGCGTTGGTAGTGAAAATAAGCCACGACCGCTTCGGGCGTCGCATTGTTGATCGCCTTCGCCGCCGGACCCGTTAACCGACGCCACGCGGTCACGAATCCTTCGGTCTCATAAGTCGAAGCATATTCCGGTCCGCTGACCGTTCGGTGGGCATCGAGCCAACGACGATTGAGATCCGAGTCGATGACCAGGGCCGGAATCATTTCTAGGATTACGTGGTCGCGAGACCCAGGCACGAGATTGGGGTCTTCTAGACCCTTACGGGAAGACTCCGTCGCCAAGGAATTCGAACCGGTCCGCCAGGCGGACACGGAACGCAGCATCCAGGCGTTGGGGCGCAGCTTCGGCTCTAGTTTGCTGATGTATTCCGGAGTTAGGTTTTGGAGAACGGTAGAGTGCTGATCCGTAAAGGGCGTGCCGGAATTGTCAGCCTGCACCGACTGGTTGAAGTCGCTTTGGATCTCGCGGTAGCTCAGTGTTTGGCACCCGGACAGGAGCAACATCCCGAGGGCGAGGCCCGCGACACGAGCACGGTTAAGCAAGGACATGTTCATAATAGGTATTAGCGGTTTGTTCAGTACTAATTACGCACGATTAAGGATCGCGACGGCTGCCTCCTCGACAAAAGCGGCGGCGGTAAGCTTGAGGTCACCCGGCAAGACTTGGCGAAGAAGTTCTTCGACCAGAACCGGCAGGTTGCCGCCATTGATCCTGGTCTTGAGCGGACCACTGGCGAGCTCCAGGACGGTAGCCACGGTGGCCGCCACCAGTGGCTTGCCGGCGAGCAACGGTTCGAGGTTGGCGGAGGCAACCGGCAACAGTCGTTGGATTAGTTCAACGAAGACTTCGCGAGAGACAATCTTCCGAGAATCGCCTTCGAGCACTGATTCCGCAGTTTGCTTGAGCACTTTGAAGAGAGGGTTGGAATTAGGGCTGGTGGTGTCGATATCCAGCAGTTGGTCCGCGTTTTTGACGGCGACCTGGAGAGCAATCTGGGTCAATTCGAGGAAACTGTCGCCGTTCACCAGTCGCGTCGGTTCGTCTCCTAGCGCGCGCGCCACCGATGCGATGACCTGAGCCAGAACCGTCCGCTTGTTTTCATCGAGGTTTTCACTCAACAACTGCTCGGGGTGAGCGGCGACCTCCGCAAATACGATGCGAGTCAGCTCGGTCAATTGTCGCGCCGATAAGAGTTCCTTAATGCCGCCAGGCCCCGCCAAATTACTGGCGAGGCTATTCGACATGGCCGAGAGCGCTGAGGCGAGCAGTTGCTGTTGCGGGTTCTTGGGGTCGATCAGGGTCTCGACGTTTTCGCCCAGCACTTCCAATCCCTCGCGAAGAATGACCGCGACCGTTTGACTGGAGAACAGTTTAGCCCCTTGGGTGTCGGTGAGCGCCTTGGAGGTTGCCGAGACGAACTCGCGCAGCATGTCGTTCTTAGTCAGGAGCTCGGCATTCTCGCCCACCGCACTCAACGCGCTGCGCGTGAGCAGCTCGACTGACTCCGAGGTGAAAATGTCTTCCTTCCCCTTAATTCCCGCGAGGAACTGGGTTAGTGTTCCACTCACCAATGCGCGGACCGCCTGGGGATGGTCAGGATCCTCTTCGTCGGCGTTCAGTCGGGGGAGAAACAGGTCGGGATTGTTGTCGAACGCGGTCGCCGCGCCCCGGACGATTCCAGTCCCCACGCGCTTGAAGAAGTCCCGCCGGAACTCCTTGGCCCCTTCGCTCGTCGCTTGGTCAACACTTTCAGCCAACGAGCCAGTGACGCCGACCAGCAACACCTTGAGTCGCTCGTCATCGGTGACGAGTTGTGGATTGCTTCCTAATGTTTTGAACGCCGCGCGCAGGACATCGCCGGCGATTTCAGGAAAGGATCCTTCGGCAAAATCGGTTTCGCCCAGTCCGCCGATTAAAGAACTGACGAGTTGGCGGGCCCGGGAGTCCTCACCGAGCGCCTCCGGATGAGTCGAAAAATAATCAATCCCGATCTTAACAACGGTTCCCAGAATTCGTTGGGCTGGTGATTTTGGGCCGAAACCTTTCTTCACCTGCTGGAGCTTGCCTAATCCGGCGATGATCTGTTTGGCCTCGGTTTGATTCCCATCGGCACCGCCGATCCGGCGATCAATCTCCAGGATACTCTGATACGCCGCCAGGAGTTGATCGTCGGTAAAGTCGGCGTAAGGCCCATCCCCAGTGATCAAATGCTTGTTATCTTTGCGCCCGAAATACATCACCGCCATGGTGACATCGACACTCTGGAACAAGTTCCCCACGGGAAGCAGGAGCGGGCGAGCCCCGGTTTCGTCCACGAGGACTTCGTAAACTTTGCGGCCCAGTTTCACGGCCGATTCGATAGCGAATATGACTAATTGAGGATCCATAAACAGTGGTGAGTGAGTAAGCGTGTTATTAATTGGACGTTTTCGGCGCAGGTTTTGCCCCGGCTCGCAAGTTGGTGAGCTTGTTTAACAGATCGAACCAGAACGGTGCCCCTTGCGAAATTGCTGCGATCGAGATCAGCAGACCAAGAACCTTGAGGAACCAGCCCATTCCACTGGCCGGCAACGGCGGTCGGGCGAGTGTCCAACTGGTCAGATAGACGGGAGCGTTGGTAAAGTAATTGGTCAGAACCCCAGCCGGGTTCGTCACCACAAGACGGGTAATCGGAAAAACGTTGGTGTCCCAACGCCAACCGATCGGCAGTTGCAAATTCACGATGTCGCCCTGGAGTTGCGCGGCGGTCGGCGGCGCTCCTTGCCCGCTAAACGCGGAATTGGTCGCCGCCCGGGTTCCGGCTGCAGTCACCGCTTCGCGAAAGGTGGAATCGGCCACCAATCGTTTGGTGAGCTCCACTGTGTCAACATTTAATAAGAGCACCACGACCGTCGACCACATCAACAACCAAACCTGAGTATACCGCCGGTAGAGTCCGCTGACTCGTCCCATGGAGTCATTGAACCAACCTTCTAACCGCTTGCGCGCCTCGGCGAGGTCATTCACCCCCAGCCACAGGCTACCCAGTACCTGCTTGGCAAACTCATCGGGGAATATCGCCAGGGCGCGGCGTAAATCAGCCAGTGTTGGGGAGGGAGACGTATTCGGAGGGTCAGCCGCCGGCGCTGGAGGGGCCTTGGCCAACACGATGGACAGCACCGCATCTACAAACGTGGCGGACGGCAAATATCCGGGGCAGCGGTTACCCACGGGCGCAATCCCTTTGATCAACGGGTGCTCGAACAGCAGATCGGCCAGTTGGGTCGTTGCCGGCGATTTCGGAGCCGGGGCGGACTGGGTTCCCGTCACGACAGGGGTCGTACTGGATGACCCTATCCCAAGTCCCTTTATTGAGCGGGCGATCTCTTTGACGATATCCCACTGTCGGGCGAGAGGACTCCAGCCTTTATCTCGATTCGACAGGATCGCCTCGAGGGATTCTTCCAATACTTTGGCTCGAAGATGAGCCAGATTGCCCAAGATCAGCTCGTTAACTGCGCTGACCAGCAGACTAAACAGCAAATAGATAAATGTCAGGCTGATCGCGGTCTCAATAACGGGAAAGCCAAACATAAGTTTGAGTGAGCAAGGTTTTGGGACTCGGGCGGCAACTTGTCACGGCAATTCCCGCCCACTGAACGCAGTGAATGGGTCGCCTCTTTCAGGGAAAGTGCAGGAATCGTTGGAGGAGATCGTCCCCAAACCCGACCCACCAGCCCCATTCATTTCCGCCTGAGGTGGAAATGTTAAGGCCGGGAACGAAAGCAGCACTCGGCTCATGGGGTTTCCCAAGTTTACCTCTTGGCCAACTCCACCTGCGCAACGGATTAGATGGGGACGAGGTGAAACTCGTCCCTACCATCTGCTAGCGATCTGTTTCCAAGCCGACCAGGCCAGTCGCCGAAACACCGGTCGTCTGACGAGTGAAAAACTCGCGGAGACGATCCGCATCCTGGGTTCGCCATGTTTGTTCGAACTTCGATTCCGAGACCTGGCTTTCCAAGAACCAATCGATGAGTGCGACCGACCGGCCAGCGAAGAATTCGGTCAGCAATGCAGCAAGCTCATCGAGGATTCGGGGTAGGTTCTGGACTCTTCGTTCGCACCATCGATCCGGAGCCCGACCGTTCACCAAACGGACGGGCATGGAGGACAATGGCTCCTTTGGATGAACCATACCCCAAGTGAGTCGCAACAATGCAGCATAAGCCGAACGGACTCGAGACAGCGGCCTTGTGTTCCTTGACAGACCATCGGCGCCCTCACCCAACCCGAGGGCCACCTGGTCGGACGAAATTTCCCAACCCAATCGCTGCGGCGGTGCTGGATAAACGCCGACCGTATTGAATCGTGGTCGTAAGATGAGCAAGAGCTCACGTTCGCGGGCGAGGGCGGAAGCTTCGTTGGCACATTCGTCCCAATGAATCCGTTCCACGCGCACGAGCAGGCGGCGCAATTTGGGGGGCAGGGATTCGCTTTGAGCTGACCGATATTGGCCCAGGCGTTGGCGAAGATTTTTCGCCTTGCCCACATACAACACTCCATCGCCCGGGCCACACATCAAGTACACTCCCGGGCGGGCAGGGACCGTTCGAAAGAATTCCATTCCCAGTCGTTCACCGAGCGGGCGCACCGGCGGCAGGAGCAACAATTGGTCGTGGAAGCGCATGGTACAATCGACCTAGGAGAGGGACTTCAAGAATTCAGGGTCACGGTTGGCGAGAGCCCGCGTATGAGATCAAAGGGCCAACCAGGAACGAACCGCCTCTTCGACCTTGGCAAGGGTGGCGGCATCAACCACACCTAACCGGCGTTCGAGTTTGAGATCGGGGATTGAGGCGATCCCTTGGGCGTCGAAGGTGCCCGGCGGCATTCCTCGCAAAGAGTGGAGCACTTCGTATTGAGTGCCTCGAATGCTGGTCGTGCGAACCACGTAGGTCACCACGGCCCGTTCCTCTTGCTGGTATTCGACGCTCAGAATCAATACCGGCCGCGTCTTGGCGACGAATCCAAGATCGGCCATCCAGAGTTCACCGCGACTCGCCTTGGGCATGGCTCTCCTCCTCGTCATACATCGCGAAGAGGGCCTCCGAAGCGCCAACCATCGCTTGATGCTCTTCGATCCATGACAGCAACTCGCGGTAATCCGCTTGCGGCAGTTGCTCAATGGCGGCTTTGATCTCAGCGACCTTGCTCACTCGGTGACATTGGATCTTCGTGGATAGTGCGGCAAGCCAGTTTCCCTAGCATCGCGGCTCGTGCGGCTCGTGCTAATCGGTCGTTGTTTCCCGTTCTCAAAATCAATCGAGGACATCCGTGGCCCGCCATCCCTCAGACTCTCGGCTCAAACGGCAGACAGAGCCTTGATCGGTTTCTACAGCCCAATCTTCGCGAGCCCACGCGCTCGGCTCCCACCAGTTTCCGGAGGCCCGCCAAGGGCCGACCGTGATTTTCAATTTCCCGTTCGCCACCGCGCAGCGTACAGAAACTGGCCGACCTTCCTGAGTCTCCACTTGGGCTGCCGGCGACGGACGCAATCGGCGCCACGGCACGGGTTGGAGCAATTCAGGTTGAACCCATTGCTGCGCCGGCGCGTTCTCAAAATCCGGCGGGACGAGCTTGAAGGCGTCGCGCTGATGCCCCGGCTGGCGTACGGGTGAACCCACCCGTTCGGCACCGAGCAACGCCGAAAGCCGGTCGAGCGTTTCCTGGAGTTGGTGCGGATCGCGTAAAACCGTTTCAAACAATCCGAATTGTCGTTGAGTCGGCGAGCTGGGATGCACGATCAGCCCGACGCCGGTGATGGCCGCTTCAGTGCGCACCGACTCCAGGTGAGTATGCAACATCCGGAACAAAATCTCCGATGCCCGGGTCGGTTCGGGCACGCGCAAGATTTGTTCGAGAGCCGGGCCGCCAGATTCGAGCTGGAGTCGCAGCGTCAGTTGCTGGGCGACCAGTCCGGCAGGTTCCAAACGCAGGCACAACTGATCGACGAACCGGCGCAACAAGAACAGCAACGGCTCGAGCGTCTCCACCGGTTCCTCGAAGTCGAACACCTCTTCGAATCGTTCACTCGGGCGCACGCAACGCAGGGGACGAGAGGCGGTCGGAGAGGCCGCGGCGAACAAGGCCAGCGCTTCCAGTCCCAGGCGATCAGCCACTTCAGCCTGACCCAAGGCGAGCAACTCACCCACGGAGCGAATGCCCCACTGCGCCAAAATCTCCGCAACGTGAGTCGAGGGCTCTAGCGCGGCGACCGGCAAACCGGCGATGAATTCTCGAGGTGCTATAACAATCTGGAGAGTGTCGGTCCAACGGGCGGCGTGTCGGGCCAGGTTCGGAGTAGGACCCACGCCCACCTGAGCGCGCAAGTCGAGGGCCGCCAGCGCCGCGCGCAGTCGTTGCGCCCAGCGCTCCAACGCCGCGGGGTCGTTATCGGCCAGGGCCGCCAAACCACGCAAATCGAGGGTGACCATCCCGAGACTCGTGAGTTCGAGCGAGGGCGAAAATCCGTACGCGCATTGCAACGTGGCTTCCGTGGCCGCGGCTTCCGCGGCCAGCGAACGGTGCCGAATGCGAATGTCCTGACACCGCGCCAGCGCTTGGGTCGGCGTCGCTCCTTCGCTGACGCCACAAGACCGCGCGCCCTTGGTAACGGCACATACCCGCAGGGGAGTCAGGCCCGGGTCCACCAAGGCGACCGGCAGTTCCCATAACTCCGGCGCGCCGCGCAACCCCGCCTGCAACACGAAGTCAGGAAAATGAACGACGGCAAACATGGTTTAACCGGTGAGGATACCCTGCGCTTCTCCGCCCGTAGCTAGGGCACGCAGAACCGTGAATTGAAGCCGCCCGAGTAGCTCCACGGGAGGATGGGCCAGCGCTTCAACGTCCAACTGGGCACTGACCTGAACTCGGACTCCGGTGCCGCCCACCAACGGCCGGTCCGTCACCACCAGTAGGGTTGTGCGATGCTGTTCCAGCAATCGGTTGAATCGATGCCAAACACTGCCGGAAATGCGTTGCAGTTGAGTGGCGGGGTTAAGCTTCAGATCCAGTACCACCAGCGGGAAATTCCGGTCGCGCAGCAACAGGTCCGTCGCTTGAATGGCTTCACTGGCCTTTTGGCAGCGCACCCACAAGAGCCGGGCCAGACTCGATGGTTCCGCCGCGTCCGCATCAAAACTATCCACGCCATCCACGAGTGCGAGAAACTGACCGTTCAACGCGGTTTGCCGCAGCAAGCGATGAACCACTTGAGCCGTTCCCGAGCCGAGACCAGCGCCGACCAATTCCGTCGTTTCGCCCACCGGAATTCCTCCCCCAAGTTGAGTGTCCAAAACGGGCACCCCCGTTGGCAGCGTCGCCAACGACGCCGCGGGCGCGAATCCCGAGCGCACCTGCGGCAGCCGCTCGGCGAGGAGCTGTCGCAGATCGAGGATTTTGGCGAGAGTCGGCATGGAATCGCTCAGGACCGAGACGCACTCGCGAGCATAGCGGCGGCGGCGAACTCAGGAATCCCAAAGACGCCCAGATTTGCTCACACCCGGTGGGACATTGGTGGAACAACGGTCCCAAGGATCTTAGCCGATGCGGCTTGCAGCCGATTCACCGACATCAAACTCTCGGCCGCGATGTCAGTTCGACTGAGAATCGCCCTCGTTGGCCTGCTGCTAGCCGGCTGCACCAAGCCCGCCGGACCGCCCACCGTGTCGGGCACAGTCGAAACCGACGAAGTGCACGTCAGTTCGCGAACCGGCGGACGAGTAATCGCGCTGCACGCCGAGGAAGGCGCGGCCTTGGCTCCGGGACAATTGATCGCCGAATTGGAGGCGCCCGAACTCGGCCCGCAACGCCAGCAGCTCGCTGCGCAACTGGCGGAATGGGAGGCCGGCCCGCGGCCACAAGAAATCGCCGAAGCCCAAGCCCAAGCCGACGCCTTGGAATCGCAATTGACGCTGGCGCGCGACGACGCTCGACGGGCGCGGGACTTATTCGCAACCAAAGTGAACAGCGCCGCCGAAGTGGATCGCGCAGAGTCAGCCCTCAAAACGCTGGAGCGTCAGTTGGAGGCCGCACGTCAGCGCCTGGAGTTGCT
>DLVS01000353.1 GCA_003445095.1 Verrucomicrobiales bacterium | reverse complement strand
GCTACTGCGTCGTGACGAGCTCATCGCGCAAATGGAGCACGCCGCCAGTCGAGCCGCAGCGGCCAAGGGTGGTGAACGAAGTTCCCGCAACGTCGCCGTGCTGGGATTTGCATGTGGTGTCGAGAAATCGAAGGCGCGATTTGCCGCTGACTTCGCGACCCAACTGGAATGGTCTATGGGGCGGCCAAATCTCGCGACCGGAGGCGAACCGTGCGGAGTGGTCGCCGATCCGCTGAATTTTGCCGGAGTAATGGCGGGTGCTGAGGACGGGATCGATGCCGCACTTCGCCAACGATTCGAGCAATGGGCAAAGGCAGTTTGGAAGGATGCTGATGGACTTATTTCAGACGGCGGTTGGCGGCGTGCTTTGCTGGACGTTTCGGGGCGGCGCATTTCCATCGCAAAGGCTGGCGGCGCTGTCACTGATGTCGTTTGGCTCGCGGCGGCGCTTCAGGAGCGGGGATGGGGTGAACCAGCGGAGAAGGCAGTCGGCGGAATTCTTAAAGCAGCAATCAGCGACGCAGCCAAGGTAACAGATGGATTCGAGGCTGGGCTTCGACTCGCTGCGATTGATTGGGCGGTTCAGCGAGCGATGGATTTTGACATCACCGCTCTTACTGTGTCGGACGTGGCGACTGTTCTGCATCGCGTGCCAACGGTTTTCCAACGATGGACCTGGGAGGACAAGCCGAGAACTGCCAAGCAAGGCGCGCAACCTCGCCAATGGCACATCGACAACGAATACCACTTTCAAAGTATGCTCTACGCGGTTTTGAAGCCCCTTATTCCGGCACTGGAAGAAGAACAGTATTTGCCGCCGACCGGAACTTACCAACCGCGCGCTGATCTTTGCCTATTGGGGTTGGAACTCGTCGTAGAAGTGAAATTCTGGTATCGAAACAAAAGTGTGAAAGAGTTGACTGAGGAAATCGCTGCCGATCTGACTCTGTATCTTCGTAAGGATTCTCCTTACCGAGCGGTCATTGCTGCGATTTGGGACGACGGTGCGCGCACCGAGGAACAAGCGGAGTTGAAGCGCGGCCTGAAAGGACTCAGCGGGTTGTTCGATGTGGCCATCGTGAACCGGCCTTCGTGCATGAATGACTCCGCCATGGCATCATCTTCTGGAAAACCAAAATCAAGAAGGCAAGGATGAGTGAATCATTCGTCGCGGACAGGTGCCGCGCTGACTCGAAGTTGTAGTCCGGGTCTCGAGTTGCCGCAGATTTCAGCTTGCGGAAAGTGCTCAGATTTGTCACAAAAACTAGGCAGTTTTTGTTACAGATATCAAGTTTGAACAGCAGTGCAAACCATTGATAAGTCGGTTATTAGCCGAATCTACGGCAACGGGAGGGGTTGGGTGTTCTCCCCAAACCAATTTCTCGACCTTGGAGGCAGGTCGGCGGTGGGCGTCGCTTTGCATCGGCTGGCGAAGGCGGGGACGATTCGGCGATTGGCACGGGGAATCTACGACTACCCGAAGCATCACCCCACGTTCGGCGTGCTCGCACCCGATCCGGACGCGGTGGCAAAGGCCCTGGCCGGGAAGCACGCGGTACGAATTCAACCGTCCGGCGCCTATGCCGCCAATTTGCTGGGACTCTCCGAGCAAGTACCGGCAAAAATCTCCTTTTTGACGGATGGGGCGGCCAAGCGGGTGAAAGTCGGCACGCAGGAAATCAGCTTGAAACGAACCTCTCCCCGCAACATGGCAACGGCCGGGCGATTGAGCGGATTGATCATTCAGGCGCTCCGGTATGTGGGGCGGACCCGGGTGGATGACAGAACGCTGAGACGGCTGAAGCAGAAATTGAGCGATAAGGACGCCCAATCCCTCCTCAAGGACGTGGCCTACGCGCCAGCGTGGATTGGCGACATCCTGCGCCGATTGGCGAACGGAAATTGATTCATGGACACGTTTGTTCAATCAAGTCCCGACAACCGGCGCGCTGGCTTTGTGCAGACCGCAGCGGCACGGCGATTGAACCCGGTGATTGTGGAGAAGGACTTTTGGGTTTGCTGGACCCTGAAGGAATTGTTCCGGCTGCCGCAGATGGGCGAGCATCTGATTTTCAAAGGCGGTACATCACTGTCGAAGGTGTTCAAGGTTATCGAACGATTCTCTGAGGACATTGACGTTTCCATAGACCGGGGCTTTCTCGGTTTTGGCGGGGCGAAGGAGCCGGAGGCGGGCGGGAGCAACAAAGAGAGACATCGGCGTATCGAGGCTCTCAAAGTCGCGTGCCAGCAAAGGATCGCCTCCGAGCTACATCCCGCACTTGATGCAGCCATCAAGTCCAAGGTGCTGCCGAACGAGCAGTGGTCGCTTCGGATGGATGAGGAAGACCCGGACCGGCAGACGTTGCTGTTCGAGTACCCGTCCAGTTTCGCGCCGGACGCGGGCGGCTACATTCGACGATTGGTGAAGATCGAACTGGGCGCACGGGCGGATCATTGGCCGTTTGAGGCAAAGACAGTTACTCCCTTCGTGGCGGAGCAGTTTCCGCAGGAATTCCGGGAAGGGACCTGCACGGTCAAGGTTCTGGCGGTGGAGCGGACGTTTTGGGAGAAGGCGACGATTCTTCACGCGGAGTTTCATCGTCCGGCCGATAAGCCAATGCCGGAGCGGTTCTCCCGGCATTTCTGCGATTTCTACGAATTGATTCGGCGCGAAGTTGCCAGTTTAGCGGTGACGAAGCCCGAGCTGTTGGTCCGGGTGGCGGAGCACAAGAGCCTGTTCTTCAAATCCTCCTGGGCAAAGTATGGCGAGGCAGCCAAGGGAACCCTGCGAATCGCACCGCCGGAGCATCGTTTGAAGGCGTTGCGGGATGACTACGCGAAGATGCAGCAAATGTTCTTCGGCGATCCGCCGGAGTTCGAGGAGATCATCCGGCTCCTGAGTCGGTGGGAATCTGAATTTAACCAGAACTAACGTATGGCATTGAGCAATCATGAGCGAATCGGCAAGGCGCTGGATCTCCTGAAGGAGGGCCTGCCCGCCTTCGTTGAGCGCGAACTCAAGAGCGCCCACGGCACGAAATGGTGGGCCACAGTCAAACAGATAACCGGCCCGGGCATGCAGGTTGGCGGAACGGAAGCCGCACCGGAATGGGATGCCGGATCGGTGCTCAAAGTGCTGTGGGAATGTTGGAACGATGTCTTCGGCCGAACGCTGGGCCGGGCCGAGCGCAGCCTGACCAGCGAGCTGATTGAGGTTCGCAACAAGTGGGCTCACCAGAAAACATTCACCACCGATGACGCCTACCGGGCTCTCGATTCGATTCAACGGCTGTTGAATGCGGTGGGGGCACGGGAACAGGCCGACGAATTGGCCAAGCAATCCGGCGAGCTGCTCCGGCTGAAGTTCGACGAACAGGCGCGCCACGAACGTCGCAAGAGTCAGACGACGCTGGGCCTGGAGGCACCGCTCGCGGGACTGAAACCGTGGCGGGAGGTGGTCACGCCCCATCCCGATGTGGCGTCGGGGCGCTACCAGCTTGCGGAGTTCGCCGCGGACTTGTGGGAGGTTTACCAGGGGCGTGGGTCCGAGGAATACCGCGACCCGCAGGAATTCTTCCGTCGAACGTTCCTGACGGTCGGCTTGAAGGATCTCTTGGTCCGCGCGGTTCGACGGCTGGCGGGGGACGGCAGCGATCCGGTGGTAGAGCTGCAAACCAACTTTGGGGGTGGCAAGACCCACTCGATGCTGGCGCTGTACCACCTATTTTCCGGGCGACCTGTGGCCGACCTGACCGGTCTCGAACCCGTCATGCAGGAGGCGAAGGTGGCGTTGGCCACGGGCGTCAGGCGGGTGGTACTCGTCGGCAACAAGATCAAGCCTGGCCAGCCGGATAAGAAAGATGACGGAACACTGGTGCGGACATAG
>DLVS01000354.1 GCA_003445095.1 Verrucomicrobiales bacterium | reverse complement strand
ATGGACCGGGTGGACCACGTTTTTCGGACCCGCGGATCTTGGCGGCCCCCACCGGTTCCAATGCTTTAGCTTTTTCAGTGGTGATTCCCGCAGAGATGCCATCCGGCCTAGTCGACGTTCGGTGGGTCGGGCGTTTTGGCGCCTCGAATCCTCGCGGATTTGTCGTCGGAGCAGGGCGCGAGATGATTGCGCCTTCCACCAACACTACGCCCGCGGCAGCAGCGGAATTGCCACGAGAAACCGTCATGAATGGCCGGACGTCGGCCAACCAGGCTAATTGGTTCCGGTTCGATGCGGCGGTCGGTGAGCGGGTGCAGGTCGAACTTCAAACACGTGAATTGGATTCCCGCCTCGACCCGATCGTGAGCGTCGGTGATACCAACGGCCGAACCCTTCAGACGTCCCGCCGCGGCACGCTCGAGTTTACGGCGGGGCAGTCTGGATCGTACCGACTCCAAGTGCGCGACAGCACCTACCGCGGGGGCGAGGACTTCGTGTTCCGGCTGATGTTGACGGTGGCTCCGCATGTTGACTTCGCCTTGCCCAACGTGTTGCGCGCGGGAGAGACGAACCGTGTAACGCTCTACGGAAGAAACCTTCCCGGCGCCAAGCCTAGTCCGGTGACCGGCCCGGATGGCCGGACCGTCGACGAAATAGAGGCGGAAATTCTGACACCGCCTGATGCGGGTGCTTTCTTGGTTGAAGGCATGGCTAAGCCCGCGTCGGTATTTTTGGCCGGCGGAAATTTGTCGTGGCGCTGGACGAATGCGGTTGGCGTGTCGAATCCGATTTGGTTCGCCACCACGACGAACACAATTTGGACCTCCACAACGAATGGCGTAATGCCGGTGGCGCCTCCGGGCGAGTTCAGTGGGGTCTTTCCGCGGAGAGGAGAACGAAGCGGCGTTACGTTCGAGGCGAAGAAAGGCGAGGTGCTGTGGCTGGAATTGTCTGCCGACCGCCTGGGCTGGCCGTGCGATCCGTCGGCGATCGTCCAGCGCGAACGCAAGACCAAAGGAGACGCCGGGGAAACCCTGTACGCCGATGTGTTGGAGCTGTCCGACAGCGAAGCGAACCTGGGCGGCACCGAGTTCAATACCTATACGCGTGACGCCGCCGCTCGTTTCGAAGCGCCCGAAGATGGAAGGTACCGTGTGCTCGTGCGTGACCTTTTTCACACGGGTCCTAAGTCTCCGCAGTATCCGTATCGCTTGAGCCTGCGGCGCGAGGCCCCCGACTTCGCGCTCGTGGCAGTTCCGGTGCAGCCGGTGAAGCAAAACGACAACGACCGCAACATCTATCCGATCACCCCGTTTCTGCGCCAAGGTGAGACGACTCCGGTCAAGGTTGTTGCGTTTCGGCGCGATGGTTTCGGCGGCGAGATCGAACTCAGTGCAACGAATCTGCCGGTCGGAATTACCGCGGCGGCCACGCGCATTCCTCCGGGCCAGAACACCGGGTTTGTCTTGCTCACCTCGGCGGAAGCGGGCGCTGCCACGAGCGCCGTTCCGTGGAAAATTGTTGGACGCGCAACCACTCCGGCGGGCGAAATGACGCGCATGGCTCCGTTGGCAACAGTGACCGGGCTGGTACCCGACTTCAACGAGCAGGCCGTGGTGGCTCGGTTGGCGCGGGAGCCCCTGTTGTCGGTCAGTGCGGTGGAATTTGCGCCGGTCACGGTCACGCCGCTCGAAGACAAGACCTGGGAGATTGCGACCAACGGTAAACTGGTTTTGCCGGTGAGCATTGTTCGTCGAAGTGATTTCAACGCCGCCTTCAGCCTCAAGCCGGCGGGTCGAGTGGAGCTCGACAAACTCAAACCAGCCAGCATTCCGGAGAAAGCGACCAACGCGACGCTCGAGTTCGAGCTCGCCGAAGCGAAGCTACCCGAAGGCCGCGGACTCTGGTGGTTGCAGGGAACCATCGCTGGAAAGTATCGCAACAATCCAGAGGCGCTGGCCGAGGCGGAGACAGAACTGAAAGCCGCAGAACAAGCCCTGGCCGCGGCAACCGACGCCGACAAACCTGCCCTCGAAACGCGAAAGAAAGAGGCCGAGGAACGGAAAAAGTCGGCGGAAGAACGAGCCAAACCGCGCGACGTCACCTGGATGATTTATTCGCAGCCGTTCTTCGTGAAGACCGTGCCCGCCTCCCCCCCACTGCCTCCGAGCCCGCAATGAAACTGTTCATCTTAAACGCGCCCCAGACCGGTTCGTCGCCGCCCGTCGTGATCGGATGGGTGAGACACTCTCCAAACCAATGAATCACCCGACTTCTTCGTTCCTCGAATCACGCCGACAGTTCCTTGGTCGCGGTGTAGGCGGTATCGGGGGATTAGCTTTCGGATGGCTGCTGGCGCAGGAAGGTCAAGCCGCCGGAATGACCGATTCTCCCTACGCGCCCAAAGTTCCTATCGCCTCACCCCGAGTGAAACGCGTGATTCATATCGCGGCGCTGGGCGGCGTGAGTCATGTGGACACCTTCGACTTCAAGCCCGAGCTCGAACGTCGGCATGGACTCGACGCGGGACGAACGTTTGACACTTTTTTTGGCCAACCTGGAAAGCTGCTGAAAAGCCCGTTCACCTTTCGGCAATACGGGCAGAGCGGTCGTTGGGTGTCCGACCTGCTGCCTCAACTCGCCCAATGTGTGGATGACTTGACGTTCATTCATTCGATGCACAGCAAGAGCTCCAATCACACGCCGGCTACCTTTCTGATGAACTCCGGGTTCACGATGAACGGATTTCCCAGTGCGGGCGCCTGGGTGAGTTATGGGCTGGGCTCGGAAAATCAGAATTTGCCGGCGTTCGTCGTGCTGCCGGATCCGCGGCAGTTACCCGCGGGTGGCGCCATCAATTGGACGAATGGATTTCTACCGGGGGTGCACCAAGGCGTGGCGTTTCGCAGCGGAGTGGAGCCCATTCCCGATTTGCACCTGCCGCCCGACACGACTCCTGCGGCGCGGGCAGACAGCGTCCGCTTTCTGCAGAAGTTGAATGAGGATTTTTCGTCGGCGCACCCGGAAGAATCGGCGTTGGCGGCCCGTATTCGCGCTTACGAACTTGCGGCGCAGATGCAGCTGAGCGTGCCAGACTTGGTGGCATTGGACCGCGAAAGTGACACCACGAAGCAAAGCTACGGGCTGAATCATCCGAATCCGGCGACCGCTGGATTCGCTCGCAACTGTCTCCTGGCACGCCGGCTCAGTGAACGCGGTGTGCGGTTCGTCCAAATCTTCAATGGCGGGCAATTCGGTTCCCCCCGGATCAACTGGGATGCGCATGAAGACCTTCCAGAGAATCATCGCAAGCAAGCAGTCACGATGGATCAACCGGTGGCGGGCTTGCTGCAGGATCTGAAAACGCGTGGACTGCTGGAAGAGACTGTTGTTTTGTGGACGACCGAGTTTGGGCGAACACCCATCACCCAAGGAATCGACGGCAAGGGACGCGATCACCATCAACACGGGTTTACGATTTTTCTGGCCGGTGCCGGGCTGAAGCCAGGATTCGCCTACGGTGCGACCGATGAAATCGGCTACTCGGCGGCCCGAGATCCGGTCGAGTTTTATGACGTTCACGCGACCTTGTTGCATCTGCTGGGACTCGATCATACGAAGCTAACGTTTCGGCACAATGGAGTCGATCGCCGGCTCACGGACGTCCACGGGGAAGTAATTCAGGGAATTTTGGCCTGAGTCGTCTTCCTTGGATGAACCCCGAAACTTACGCCGCGCGCATTGCCGAAATCACGACAGGCTTGGGAATCCCGCCTGATTACGCCGCGACCCGCGGCCTGATCCTTCAGCCGGAAGTAGGGGCCCTCGTGACGGCTCGGGTCTTGCGGAATGGCCGGGAACTTCAGTTGGACTTGGCCACCGCGGCCGCTTGGTCGGCAATGGTTACGGCGGCAGCGGCGGACCAAGTGACGTTGTTGCTGCTCTCGGGCTTTCGGTCGGTCGATTACCAACGCCAGATCATCGAGCGGAAACTCTCGGAAGGTCAGACGTTGGAGCAAGTCCTGAGAGTGAATGCCGCCCCGGGCTACAGCGAGCACCACACGGGACGCGCGGTGGACATCGGCACGCCGGGATGCCAGGCGTTGGTAGAAGAGTTCGAGCAGACCGCGGCGTTTGCTTGGCTGGCCCGGCGGGCGGCTGAGTTTGGTTTTTTGCTCAGTTATCCGAGGAACAATCCGCACGGCATCATTTATGAGCCATGGCACTGGTTCCACCGGGAGATTGGTCATGCCTCCGCGGCGCGGTGATTACTGGATCAAAGTCCACGCCGCAGGAAGTCATTCACGCGATTCCGGCTTGTCCAGGTGCGGCCCCGGAGTGAGTTCGTCGAATCCTTCAAAATCCCCAGGCCGCAGTTCCCGCGAGATGCGTTGCTCTTCATTGAACCATTGGCCGAGGTCGATGAGCTTGCATCGTTCGCTGCAGAATGGGCCCCACTTGGTAGCTAACCACGCACCTGCCTCGCGACACCGCGGACATTTCACGATCAACTGGGAAACATCGCTCATCGATTGAAGAGACGTAACAGTAGCGTCAACAGTACGCTGAGGATGAGACAGGTGACGATCGGAAGGTAAAACGAAACTGAGCCGCGTTTGATGACGAGGTCACCGGGTAGCAAGCCGCCACTGGAACCGAGTCGCGGCCCCACTGTCCAGGCAACGACACCGATGGCGACCCGGCGGAGCCCGCTCACGACGCGTGTCTTTCCGAATGAGTCCACAGACGTAGCCTAAACGGG
>DLVS01000464.1 GCA_003445095.1 Verrucomicrobiales bacterium | reverse complement strand
GACTGGTGATGCGCGCGGAGCGAAACGACCTCAAGAATCCTGACGCTAACTGGGTACGGCTGCCGCGCTGCGGCGGCCCCGCGCCAAAGGCGCGGCTTTGCGCAACGACGCGCTGGAAGAATTCGACGCGTCACTGCGAAAGGCCAGCCTGGAGCTGCGCCCGGGCCGGGGACGGCGCAGCGCGCCATCCCTACCATTTGAATGGTTCACGGGAAGGGCATGCCCACTTGGTCGGTTTCCTTCCGCCTTGCTTGATTTCCTTCGGTGCGATGACGCTGAGCGTCATGAGATTGCGTCCTGCCTTCCTCTCCTCCCTCCTACTCCTGGCCGCTTTGGCCGCGCGGGCGATGGAAGACAAAAAGGAAGAGCTGACGGCTGCCTGGCTCGCGGAACACTACACCAAATATGAGCACCGCATCCCCATGCGGGACGGTGTCCGGCTCTTCACTCGGGTGTATGTTCCCAAGGATGATTCACAGTCATGGCCCATCCTGTTGACTCGAACTCCGTACGCCTTGAAGCCTTATGGAGCCGACAACTACAACATTCCCCAGGGTTCGTTTGCCACTCTGGCCAAAGACTATTTCATTCTCGTAGCGCAAGATGTACGCGGCCGCTTCGCCTCGGAGGGCGAGTTCGTTCATGTGCGACCCTTCAATTCCGACAAGACCGGGAAGCAGACCGACGAAAGTTCCGATGCGTGGGACACCATCGATTGGCTGGTCAAAAACGTCCCGAACAACAACGGCAAGGTTGGAATGTTCGGGATTTCCTATCCGGGGTTCTATACCTCGATGGGGATGATCGACTCTCATCCCGCGCTGCGGGCGGCGTCACCTCAGGCGCCAATCTCGGACTGGTTTATTGGCGACGACCTTCACCACAATGGCGCGTTCTTTCTCTCGCAGAATGTGGGCTTCTTTTACTGGTTTCATACCGAGTCTGACGAGCCTCTACGCGACCAAGGGCGGAACTTCGTGTTCGGAAATCCCGATGGCTACGATTTCTTCCTGCGGATGGGTCCGGTGGGCAACACCGCCACCGTGCTCTTCAAAAATGCCATCCCGGCCTGGAACGAATTTCTGGCGCATCCGAATTACGATGCCTTTTGGCAGGCGAGGAATATTCGTCCGCACCTAAAAAACATTCGCTGTGCCGTGATGACGGTGGGTGGGTGGTTCGATGGAGAAGACCTTTTCGGCGCGCTGGAGACTTATCGGTTCACCGAACGCCAGAATCCGGGGCTGACGAACCTGCTGGTCATGGGGCCATGGGCGCACGGCGATTGGGGTGGCAAGAACGGGGAGAAGTTGGGCAATGTAAAATTCAACGCGAAGACATCGGACTTTTATCGCGAAAAAATTGAACTGCCGTTCTTTCGGCATTTCCTCAAGGACGACACCAACTACACCGCGACCGAAGCACACGTGTTCGAAACGGGCACGGACCAGTGGCGCCGCTTCAGTGCGTGGCCTCCGACGAATGTCGTGTCGCGAACTCTGTATCTTCACTCGGCGGGCCGTCTCGGGTTCGAGCCACCCACGGACGGAGACACTGCCTTCGACGAATACTTAAGCGACCCGGCGAAGCCAGTTCCGTTTACGCTCGAAGTGACGACCGATTATCCGCGGGGTTATCCGACGCATGATCAGCGCTTCGCGGCGTCTCGGCCCGACGTGCTCGTGTACGAAACGGCCCCGCTGGAGGACGACTTGACCGTGGTCGGACCATTGAGGGCGACCTTGCAGGTCTCCACGACGGGGACAGATAGTGACTGGGTGCTGAAGTTAATTGATGTCTATGAGCCGCACTTTCCCAATCCCGATCCTAATCCCGCTTACGTCGTCATGGGCGGCTATCAGCAATTAGTGCGAGGGGATGTGATGCGGGCTCGCTTCCGTAATAGCTTCGAGAAGCCGGAGCCGATGGAGCCCGGCAAAGTCACCCAGGTTCAATTCACCCTTCCGGATATTTGCCACACATTCCGCCGAGGACATCGGGTGATGGTGCAGGTTCAAAGCTCCTGGTTTCCGTTGGTGGATCGAAATCCGCAGACCTTCGTGGATATCTACACCGCCAAGCCGGAGGACTTCCGCAAGGCTACCCAACGAGTGTACCGATCGGCGGCTGCGGCGTCGGCATTGACCGTGCCGGTGCTGAAATCCAAGTAGCCGCGGCCCACGGCCTCTTCCCGGCGCGTCAAATCACCCGGGCGATTGAGGACTCAAGCACACTCAGGCCGATTCGGCGATTCTCGGCCACCTCATCGACGACTAGAACGGCGGCTGGCATGGAAAGAACGAGAACATAGCGGGCCAGGGAAAACGGTGCGGCAACCTCAGATCCCCGCCGCGGGACACAGTCCACAAAGGAGACCCCACCACGAACACGAACACTGACGGATCCGCGTTTGGGGGTTACCACCTTTTGTTGCAGGTGCAACAAAAGGTCGTATGGCCGTCTTAAGCGCCGGCTCGCCCTTGGGGGTGAGGAGCACTTCGTACCCCGGCGGCTCGAACGTGGCGGCCCGCAGGTTCCGATTCTCGACCACATCATCGACGATTAGATAACTGGGCTGAGGGATTCTCCTTCGTCGGCGGTTCATAATTTGGCTCGCAGCGATGCCCAATCTCTCGCTTGTACGAAACCTCGCGGCGCCGTCGCCCGCCGGGACCCGGCTGGGCCAGACTGTTCGAGTTCGGCCAACGCCGGCCGCGCCCGCCGCCCGGTACCGCGCTTCCTCATGCGCCAGCGCCGACGCCGAAAGGCAAACGATCTTTGGATTTTTGGCCAGCGATTTTAGATCTGCAATCCCGGCGCCCGCGCCTGGTCCACCCACAACCGGACTGGTTTAGGGCGCAACACCTGCTCCGGCACCGTCAAGGCCGCCGTCAGCCTGCGTCTTGTCTGAACCCATTGATCGTCAACCGGCACCTGCGCTCAGAGTCATTGCGTTCGGCGGACGAAAGTGTTGCATCCGTTCGCCCGCGGACAGTTGTCGCAACAATGCACCGATTCCTGGTGCCACTCACCGATCGCAGCAGGCGCTCACCAAGGTCGGCCAACTCAGTCGCCCTAGCCGGCGATCTGGATCACCTTTTCTCGTCAGCATCCTTCGCGGATCCGCGGAAGGCGAAGAGTCGCGCCGCCGTGCGGACAAAGATGGTGTCTCCAATGATCGCGGGCGTGGCGTGAATGGGCTCCGCCAGGTCATTCTTCGCTAAGATGCTGATGGCCGGGTCGGCGGCCACGACCGTGATCACTCCCTGCTGCGACGTGACAAAAATGCGGCCATCGGCCGCCACCAAACTCGCGTAATAGTCACCCCCCGATCCCAAACGTTCTTCGAGGTACGCCGGCGTGCCGGTTTGTGGGTCAACACAAGTCAACAGTCCGCCATTCTTCACCATATAGAAGCGACCTTGGTAAAACACCGGCGAGGCGACGTAGGGAAGTCCTTTCTTGAAACGCCAGGTGACGCCCGCGTCGGACAGTCCTCCCCGTTCATCGGGCTTAACCGCGAAAGCCTGATTTTCTACGCGCGCGAAGATCGCGGCCATGGACTCCCATTCCGCGCGCTCCACGAAACCGCTGCGGTTGCCATCCAAATGCTTGAAACGCTGCTTCGCCGGACCCTCGGGAAGTTCGGCGAAAGTAAATCGTCCGTCATGGTCGGTATCGTATTGGGCGGCGAATTCCTCGAAGGGAGGCATCGTAATGCGCTCGGCCGAGCGATCACCGCCGGTCGTCCAACTCGCGGTGAAAAGCATTCCATCACCGACCACGGGCGACGTACACGTGATGCGCGCCAACCCGCTCACTCGCCAGCGTTCGTCGCCGGTTTTGGGATCGTAGCCGATCAACCAAATTGTGCCGGGCACGACCAAATCGGTCAG
>DLVS01000166.1 GCA_003445095.1 Verrucomicrobiales bacterium | reverse complement strand
CCAAACCGGCAGCGTTTCGGGGAACACCATGAGTCGCGTGGATGTAGTGCTGCTCGCCTGGAGTGCCTTGGCCACGGTTTGGTGGTTGTTGGCGATTGGCTTGGTGGCTGGTTCCATTCACCGCCGCCCGTCTTTGGCGCGCCGCGAGATTGGAGCGCGTTCATCGCTGTCTGTGTTCAAGCCACTCCCACCGTCGACTCGGGATGGGGACCGGATTGCGTTGGCGGCCGCCTTGGAATCGTTCGTCAGGCAACTGGATTCGGACGCTGAGATGCTCGTCGGTGTTCCGGCCGGTCAAGAGTCACAGTGGCGCCCGATTTGTGAGAATTGGCGCAAGGAGTATCCAAACGCGCGGGTGCATTTTCAGGTGCGTGCGACTCCGGACCATCATGCCAACCCCAAGGTCGCCTGGCTCGAAACCTTGGCGCCGGAAGCGCGAGGTGATCTTTGGCTGTGGTCCGACGCCGATGTCATCGCGCCACCCGATTTCCTGGACCAGATTCGAGTCGAACTGGCGGCAGCAGGTGGGGGTGCAGTAACGGCGCCCTATTGCATCCGGAGAGTTGAAGCCGGTGCCGGAATGGTGGACGCGCTGTTCGTGAACGCTGAGTTCCTACCCGGAGCGCTGCTCTTGGGGCGAATCGGTCGAGTCAAACTGGCGTTCGGCGCGAGCATCCTATTTCGCGCTGCCGATTTCCACGCCAAGGTGCGATGGTCGGAATTGGGTGCGTGCCTCGCTGACGATTACCTGCTTGGCCAACGGCTGGCACCGGTCACCATCAGCCATCAAGTCGTGGAGACGTGCGCCCTGGAGACTCGGTTCGCGAGCGCGTTGCAACATCTCTATCGCTGGCAGAAAACCATTCGGTGGTGTCGGCCGGGGAGTTTTGCGGCGCTGATTTTCATCCTTCCGATTCTGGGCTGGCTGACCCGCTGTGTGGTGACGCCGCTCAATCCGTGGGCGTGGGCGGGTTTGGGATTTCAGTATGTCGTCGAACTCTTGGTTTTCGCGACCCTAACCACGGTGATTTCACCAGCGCTGTGGCGGCGCGGAGGAGGAATGGTCCTACTCTGGCCATTGCTCCGGGTTGGCAGTTGGGTGGCGGTATGGCTGCCCCGGCACGTGATCTGGGACAATCCTAAAGCGCCCTGGAGGTCACTCCGGCGACGAGCATAAAAAAACGGCGGACCGGTGGGTCCGCCGTTCTTGAAAGAGTTAGTGCAGTCTTCTTACTCCGTAATGATCGGCGGTTCGCCCTGGCTCGCGACTGGTGCGGCGGGAGCCGGCGGAGTAGCTCCACCGTCCTGCTGCTCGCGTTCTTCCATCGCGGCTTTCCGACTTAAGCGGACCCGGCCCTTCTCGTCCACGCCCAGGCACTTGACCGTGATCTCGTCGCCCATCTGTACGATATCCTCGACCTTCTTCACTCGGAAGTTGGCCAGCTCGCTGACGTGCACGAGGCCTTCGGCTCCGGGGGCAAACTCAACGAAGGCACCGAAATCTTTGATCGAAACAACCTTGGCGCGGTAAATACGCCCCGGTTCGGCGGCGGCGGCGGCGCGGGCTTTGTCTTCGGGAGAGCCTTGCTTGTTGCCCCGAGGTTTGCCGTTGGCGTCACCTTCAGGAGCGCCTTCGGCGGTCGGCTCGTTCCGCGGCGGACGGTCCCGGCGATCACCGCGGTCGCCTCGGCCTCCGCGATCTCCTCCCCGATCACCACGGTCACCGCCACGGGGCGGACGCTCGGGACGCTCGGGGCGTTCGGAACGCTCCGGACGATCTCCCGCGGGTGCAGGCGAATCGGATTCACCACCCGCGGCAATTTCACCGCGTTCTTCCATGGCGGCTTTTCGGCTCAGCTTCACGCGGCCTTTGTCATCGACGCCGACGCACTTGACCCAAATCTCATCGCCGACTTTGACGACATCCTCGGGGCGATTGACGCGCTTGTTCGACAATTCGCTGACGTGAACCAAGCCGTCCTGACCCGGCAACACTTCGACGAACACACCGAATTCTTTCAACGTGACCACGCGGCCGAGGTACAACTTGCCGACTTCGATTTCTGCGCCAATGGCTTCGATTTCCTTCCGGGCGATCTCCATGCCTTCGGCCGAGACTGAGAACACCTTCACCGTTCCGTCGTCTTCGATATCGATTTCGCAGCCAGATTCGTCCACGAGGCGCTTGATGTTTTTGCCTCCGGGTCCGATCAGCATACCGATCTTTTCCGGATTGATGCGCAGCACCGTGATACGGGGCGCGTACTTCGAAATATCGGAACGAGGTTCGGCCAGCGTCGTGGCCATGTGCTTGAGAATGTCGAGCCGAGCCGTGTAGGCCTTTTGGACTGTCTCCGCCATGATCGGCAACGGCAGTCCCTTGAGCTTGAGATCGAGTTGAAAGCCGGTGATGCCTTTCTCGGTTCCCGCGATTTTGCAATCCATGTCGCAGAACGCGTCTTCCCAGCCGATGATGTCGGTCAGGAGCTGGTAGCGGCTAATGGCGTCATTGGCGCCATACTCCGTACAGATGCCGATGGAAATACCCGCCACGGGGCGCTTCAGCGGGACTCCGGCGTCCATGAGCGCGAGGGTCGCGCCGCAGATTGAAGCCATCGAAGTGGAGCCGTTGGACTCCATAATCTCCGCCGTCACTCGGACGGCGTAGGGATACTCTTCGACGGGCACCATCGGGCGGACGCTGCGTTCAGCGAGCGCTCCGTGGCCGATTTCGCGGCGTCCCGGTCCAGAGATACGCCCCGTTTCGCCGACGGAGAAGTTTGGGAAATTGTAATGCAGGAGGAACTGCTTTTTCGTTTCGCCGCCGGTGTAGGCGTCGAATTCCTGGATGTCGTCACTCGTTCCCAACGTCGCTAAGCAGACTGCTTGGGTCTCGCCGCGCTGGAACATCGCCGAACCATGAGCGCGGGGCAGGAATCCGACCGCGCTGTCGAGAGCACGCACGACCTCAAATGCCCGACCATCGAGCCGTTTTCCATGATCCAAGATGAGGGCGCGCACGGCCTCCTTCTGCAGATAATACTGCGCATCCTTAATCACGAAATCGGTCACCTTTTCGGCGCCGAATTTCGCGACCAGCTTCGCGCCGACGTCAGCGAAAATCGCATTGACGGCTGCCTCGCGGGCGAGTTTTTGCGGAGTAAGGAGAGCCGGAACGATGCGGTCGCCCGCGAGCGCCTTCGCTTCGGCGAGGATTTCGTCAGGGACGACTTTGACGGTGATCTGGCGCTTCGGTTTTCCCAATTTCGCGGCCAATTCATTTTGGGCCGCGATCAATGGTTGAATCGCCTGCTGACCAAACTTGAGCGCTTCGATGAAATCGGCCTCGCTGATCTCGTTGGCCGAGCCTTCGTACATAACCACATCGGTCGCGTTGCCGACGTAGATAAGGTCAAGATCGGAAGCGGCCTGTTGGTCGTGCGTCGGATTGGCGACGAATTGACCATCGATTCGTCCCACGCGGACGGCGCCAATCGGGCCGGCCCAAGGAATATCTGACACCATCAAAGCGGCTGAAGCGCCGACAATGCTCAAGATGTCAGGATCGTTTTGACCGTCGGTGGAAAGGAGGATGGTCTGGACTTGAACCTCGTTGTACCAACCCTTCGGGAAAAGCGGGCGAATCGGACGATCTGTCAGGCGGCAAGTAAGGATTTCCTTTTCCGTCGGCCGGCCTTCGCGCTTGAAATAACCTCCTGGGAATTTTCCGGCAGCGGAGGCTTTCTCGCGGTAATCCACGGTCAGCGGGAAGAAATCCTGTCCTTCCTTCGCTTTGGTGGCCGCGACCGCGGCGGTAAGGATGATGGTTTCGCCGACTTGGACGGTAACGGAACCATCGGCTTGGCGGGCGTAGCGGCCGGACTCAATAGTGACTTCCTGGCTGCCTACATTAGCGATAACTTTCTCTGGCATAGTGCGGTAGAATCCGCTGAATGCTCTGAGAAATTTCAGTCAACCGCCCCGACCCGTATTTGGCACGTATGCCAGCGCGGTCGGGGTCGCTGAGTGAAATCGCCCGGAGCGGGCGGACCTTATTAGTTGTTGACGCAACCAACTTGGTTTCGATCTGGCCGGACGCGAACACCAGGTCACGTCATTGTTGGTGTTCAGACCTCCTCGCGGAGGTGCCGGCCCAAAGCCGAAGCCGGGCTTTGGGCCCGGCTTTCAGAAAACTATTTCCGCAGCTTCAACTTCTTAGTGAGGGCCTGATATCGGCCCTCGTCTTTGGCCTGCAGGTAGTTAAGCAAGCGACGGCGCTGGCTAACGAGGATAATCAGGCCGCGGCGCGAGCCGTGGTCCTTTTGATTCCTTTGCAGGTGTTCCGTGAGATTGTTGATGCGGCTCGACAGCAGCGCGACTTGAACTTCGGGAGACCCGGTGTCTTTGTCGTGCGTGCGGTGTTCGGTGATGGTCTTTGACTTTGCTTCCATAAGATTTCGGTGTCGGGCAGCAAACCACCGCCCGGTAAACGTCCGTTAATCGAGGCCGGGACGGTAGAGTTGGGCCTAAGGAGTGTCTAGGGATTGTTTCCGGCCATAGGGTCCTCGGTCTTCTTCCGGGCGGGCCGAGCCTCTAGTTGTGGCCACCGGTTCCGAGCGAAAGTCACACCGAATCAGGCCCGCGGATGCGCCGCGTCGTAGGCTTGCTTGAGCCGCTCGGCCGAGACGTGAGTGTAGATTTCGGTCGAGGCCAGCCGCGTGTGTCCCAAAAGTTCCTGCACACTCCGCAAGTCGGCTCCCCGGTCCAGCAAGTGGGTCGCGAAGCTGTGGCGCAATTTATGGGGAGTCAGCTTCCGATCGAGTCCCGCTGAAAGCAGATACCGCTTGAGCCGCTTTTGGATCTCAATCGGACGGACTGGCTGGGCCGGCTCTGAGTCGGCCGGGCCGCGGAGAAAGGCCGGCGCATCAGGTGAACGCGGAATTCGGGCTTCCTTCCAATATCGTTCCATCGCGCGCGCGGCCGGCCGCCCCAAAGGGATCTCTCGCTCTTTTCGACCCTTGCCTCGCACCCGGAGCCGGCGCTCCGCCAAGTCGATGTCCGATTGACGCAAACCACATGCCTCGCTGATGCGCAATCCGGACGAGTAGATGACCTCTAGAATGGCCGCATCGCGCCAAAGCAACGCTGCCTCGGACTCCGGACGATCCTTGGACGGTGGGGTGGCAAGCATCCGAAGCGGCGCCTCAAGTAGAGCGGCCATTTGCGCGGCCGGAATGAAATGAGGGAGCCGTCGCTCACGTCTCGGCAGGGACAGGTCTCGCACCGGATGAGCTTGGATTAAGCCTTCGCGAAGGAGGAAGCGGTAGAAACCCCGTAGAGCACTAAAGCGAAGGTGAATGGGCGAGCGGGCGAGTCCTTGTCGGCCCAACGCGCGGATATAGAGACGGAATGTGTCGCGTTTAAGGGAAAGCCAATCCGGCGCGCCCCCCACCGTTTCGGTGTGCCAATGTGCGAATTCTCTTAGGGCATGAGCGTAATTCCGAACGGTATACGCCGAACTCGCTCGAACCTCCAGTTCTTGCAAGAAGCGCTGGACCAGAGGGTCTCGCTTCGAGGCAAATTCCAGCGGGCTGACGTTCGGAGTAGCAGGATTCACGACCAGTCGTAATCACTCGCGACTTTGTTCGCGAGACGTTCCAACCACATGGCCGCATTCTTTTTCGCTTCGGTAGGATTGGTCATCGAAGGCGCGATATCATGGACCGAATGAAAGAGCCGATCGGCCATTTGGGTTTTGGCGGCGCCTTCAACCATTCCGCCGAATCCCACGCAGCGTTTACCCAAAGCATGGCAGCGTTGCGCGAGACGGCCCGTACCTTTGCCCATGAGGGTTTGTTTATCGATCATCCCTTCGCCCGTGAGAATGACATCGGCCTTTTCGAGCTTGGCGTCGATATGGGAATAGCGCGCGAAGATCTCGAATCCAGGCTCTAACTTGGCACCGAGAAATACCTTGAGGCCGAAGCCGAGCCCCCCCGCTGCACCGCAACCGGCGTCCGCCGCGACGTCATATCCCATGAGTTCAGCCGCGCGAAGGCCCAAGCGCTCAAGCGGAGCTTCCGCGATCGGAAATTGAGCAGGTAGGATCCCCTTTTGGGGGCCGAAGATTCGGGTCGCTCCGTTGAGACCGAGCAAGGGAATCTCCACGTCCACCGCGACGGTGAAATCGACCCCTAGGATAGGATCGAGCGGAGGCAACCAACGGGTCAGTTTGTTGAGTTTAACCCACTTCTCAATCAACTGATCTCGGTCATCGAAGAAACGCCACCCGAGCGCCCGGGCCACACCGAATCCACCGTCGTTGGTCGCGCTGCCGCCGATTCCGATGTAGATATGCTGCGCGCCCGCGGCCACTGCTGCTTGAATCACCGGTCCGAGTCCACGCGTATCGAGTTCAAACGGGTGGAATTTATGGTGAGGCAACATCGCTAAACCGATCACTCGGGCCGCTTCGATGACAGCGACGCGAAGCTCGGGCTGCCACCACCAGCAGGCGCCCACGGGGCGATTGGCCGCATCGACCGTTGCCGTGACACACTCGTGAGCGCCGATCAAGTTGGACACCACATCTCCGAATCCGTCGCCGCCATCGGTGATGGGGAGCATTTCCATTTCATCCTGAGGCCGCGCGCCCCACCAGCCGTTGACAATGGCACCAGCCGCTTGCTCCGCTGTGAGGGTCCCCTTGAACTTATCCGGGGCCACCAATACCCGAAGTGACATGGGCGAAGTCTGCGGCGGGCGGGCGGGGCAATGCCAAGATGAAATCGTGAAACTCGTCTACTTGGTTGGTGAGGGTGAACTCACTTCCGGCGAAGGAGCGACCAGGACCCAGAGTTACCACGGCCACGAATCGCCTGCCGCCAGGAATGGTGAGCAGATCACCTGTACGGCCCTCCAAGTCGTCCAATCACACCGGCTTTTGTTCACATAAAACCTCATACAAATAGTTGCGTACGCCCGAATTCATCGTTACGTAAAAGCAGTCCGAGGCCTGACAATCCCGCTCATATTGTGCGTTGTGGATTGCTTCCCCAAGTTCGAAGTTCTTGCGGCTGCGTGAGATAATCTGCCGCTTTCCTGGGTTCAGGCGACTTCCGGGCAAGTCATAATTGTATGAGTAATTCGAGTGTGCAGCCCCCGGCACCCGCGCCCCAAGGCGCCGACCGGTCACCGGGCAATAGCGCGACAGTGCCTGAATCCGGACCTGGTCGTCCGACTAATCCTGGCCCCCAGCGTCCACCTTCAGCACTAGGCGGGCCCCAACGCCCTCCCACAACTGTACCAGGTTTCCAGTCACGCCCTCCTCAAGGAGGTCACGGCCACGGGCACGGCCATCGCCAAGGGCCCGGTGGAGGGCAACGTCCGCCTCAGAATCAACAAATGCCCCGCAACAACGGGGGGCAACCGCAGCGGCCGGCAGGACCTCAGCTCGGGCCGGACGGTCAGCCGGTGATTCACGAAGGGTATTTAGAAGTGTCGGAGAAGGGGTTCGGATTCCTGCGTTCCGCTAAAGGCCACTACGCGCCGAAGCCGACCGACGTCTTCCTGACACCTGATTCAATCAAGCGCCTGGGGCTCCGCGAGGGATGTCTGATCGAATGCACGGTTAACCCGCCCCACAAGGGTAATAGCCCACAATTGCGGGAAGTGCTGAAGGTCAATGGCAAGTCGTACCAAGAATTCATTCATGCCATTCGCTTTGAAAACCTGACAACCATTGATCCAGTCGAGAAGTTCCGACTGGAGACCGCGTCAGATCAGTTGGAGCAACGAATCATTGATCTCGTTACCCCAATCGGAAAAGGCACGCGTGGTCTCATCGTGGCGCCACCTCGAACCGGCAAAACAACGATTCTCAAACAGATTTGCAATGCGATCACGACCAACCATCCGGAAGTGGTAACAGTAGTGTTGCTGATCGACGAGCGGCCGGAAGAAGTCACCGACTTCCAACGCAGCGTGAAGGCTGAGGTGGTGGCGTCGAGCAACGACCAGGATTTGGAGACTCACGTCCGGCTGAGTCGGTTCACCATCGAGCGCTGCAAGCGGATGGTGGAAGCGGGCAAGGATGTCTTTGTGTTGCTCGACTCGATTACCCGGGTCGCCCGCGCCTACAACTCCGTCCATGGTGGTTCCGGCCGAACGATGACCGGCGGGGTCGATGCCCGCGCTCTGGAAATTCCGCGCAAGATGTTCGCCGCCGCCCGCAAGATTGAAGAAGGCGGATCGCTGACGATTCTGGCGACGGCCCTAATCGATACCGGCAGCCGCATGGACGAACTGATTTTTCAGGAGTTCAAGGGCACCGGTAACATGGAATTGATCCTCGATCGCAAGCTCAGCGAGCGTCGGTTATTTCCTTCCATCGACATTCCGAAGTCGGGCACGCGCAAAGAAGAGAAGCTGTTTCCGACGAACCAGATTGAGGCGATTCGGAAGCTTCGCCGGATGTTGACTGACTTACAGCCAGTCGAAGCCATGGAGACGCTGATCGCGGCGCTGAAAAAGCATAAGAGCAACGACGAATTGCTTGCGAAGCTCTCGTAGTATGCGGCGAACGGCTGGAGGTCCGCGTCGTGTCGCGAGCATCCGATACCGAGGATGTCTCTGCAAGGTGGTGAGCAACGGCGACGAAAATCTGTCCTCACGGAAGTAGAAATTTTGGGAGACGAGTCTTGCCTCACGAATCCGGCTCCCTATCTTCCGACGTCCTTACCGCGGGGTGGAGCAGCCCGGTAGCTCGTCAGGCTCATAACCTGAAGGTCCTAGGTTCAAATCCTAGCCCCGCAACCAATTTCCTCACCTAGTAACAAGGGGTTACCGCCAATCGGTAGCCCCTTTGCCACATTTAGCACGCCCCATCCTCGCTCTCGTCATCCGGGCCTGCTCGATAAACGTTGTTTATCGATGGTGACCGCAAATCTTTGCTGATGGAACGCGATCGCTCGAGGAAGGGATCGGACCAAAGCACGCGGGAGGGGGTATTGATCCCAGGTCCTTCGGTTCAGCGTCAATTGACGAAGATGAGCGGTTCCAGTTTCAGAATTAGGACTGCTCCAGCAACCGGAGGCAGGCGGCAACAACGTCCGTGGATGTGACGGTCGCTAGGCACTCTGCTCGACCTGAGGTTTCGCATCGGCTTTGAAGTTTCGGGATGCATGGACAAGGCACGACCATTTGTTGGTGCCGGGAGCCAGGCGGCGTCCATTCCAGACGGCCGTCGTAGTCCCGGTACACCGTGACGGTGGGCACACCAAGAGCCGCCGCGAGATGAGTTATTCCGGAATCAGCGCCGACATGTAGGGCGCACCGCTGGAGGACTGCGGCCAATTTTGC
>DLVS01000404.1 GCA_003445095.1 Verrucomicrobiales bacterium | reverse complement strand
AACTTCCAACCAGCGAAACGCCGCCGAGCGTCGCAGCTCCCAGGAACCAGGGAGTTTCGTAAAGGTAGGGCTTCAGGATAAACTCAACCCGCGCCGGCGGATCGCTGACCAATCCGTTCCCGCTCCGAGCCGCGACGGTGAAGACATGCCGCCCGGGACGGAGATGCCGGTAGGTGACGTGCGCTTGGACGGTTTCCTCGGCAAATTCTCCGCCGGGGCCGCTCAGGTGGCATTCAAAGGTGACTCGTTCCGGTGCCCGAAAACTAAGACTGCTGAACTGGAATTCCACCACTCGTCCTTCTCCTGCGGCGAGCCGGGCTGGATGCGTCGGGTCGTGGAGTGAGATCCGCCGGCCCGTAGCCACCAATTCGTCGATCGCCACGGGCGGGGGCCGTAGCGAGGCCAGTACCTCAGCCGGTTTGAGATGCGCGACGCCCCGCGCGGTGGCCACCCAAAGCTGGCCATCGTCAGACTGCGCCATCGCCGGCTGCAAACGCAGGCGAATGTCTGTGCTCTGAAGACCGTCGGTGAGACCTAAGCTGAGGGCATGGACCTGACGGACTTGACCCGCGAAATAGGCTTCCAGTTCCGTCCGTGGAATCGCGTGAATTCCCCTGCGCCCCGCCAGCCAGAGGTGCCCGTCCATTTCTTCGACATCGACGACGACGGTTTCAGGAAGCCCAGCGTCCGCCCGAATCCAGTGGAAGGTTCCATTCCGAAATGCTCCCAGGCCCGCCTCGCTACCCAGCCATAACGTGCCGTCCGTTCCGAAGCCGAGCGGAACGCAGGGATTGTTGGTTCGTTGGGCGGGATCCGGAATATGTTGAACTCGCCCCCCTTCGATGTGAAAGAGCCCTAAACTCGAAGAGCCGATCCACATCGAGCCATTCGGAGCTTCGGCGAGTCCCACGAGATAATCCTGCGGGGGCAAATCGTGCAGCCACGAAGAATATTGGTTCGGAGAAGAAAGTAGGACCGCCTGCCCAGCGGTCTCAACCGGAAGCTCCCGCGCCTGATAGACACCTCTGCCCAATACGAGCCAGACGGTTCCGTCGTGTGCTGCGTGAATTTGGCTACTATCTGCTAATCGGACCATCCCCAGACCCGTCCCAAAACTCAACATTGATAAGCGGCCTCCCTGATTGTGGAAGAAGGAAGAGCCTGCTGTCTGAACAATCGAACCGTCCCGAAGTTCACTCAGGAGTCCATTACGGGCACAAAGCCCTGCTACGATGCCCACAGTATCTTCAAGGGGCTTTATCCGAACAGGCAGTCCTTGGTAAGCGCCGCACAAAATCTCTCCGCTCCGCAACCGGACCACACTTTGAATGTCGTCGTCAGGCAGGCCGTCCTCACGGGTCAGCATCTTCACGGGTTGAGGCTGAACGAGCCAAAGTCCATCGGATTCCGTCACCACCCAAACACCGCCCTCGGCATTGGGACTCAGGAATTTCACTGCCGCGTCCTGGCCCCCGAGCTTTACCTTGGCCCAACCGTTTCGCTCGCGATGCAAGAGGCCAAACGGAGTGCCCACCCACCCCGGAGTCGAAGCGCCGGCGCTGACACTGCCGAATCTCCAGAGTGAGGGCCACTGGCGGCTCCAGGAAAGCACGGGCCCGGCGTCACCCAACTGCACTTCGACCCATTGCCCAGGCCCGGATTTTTCCTGCCACACTTCGGCGCGGATTCCGCGTCGCGTCGCCGTTTCAGCAACCCGCACGAGCGGGCGCTTAGATAATTTGCCGACCTCGGTAGTTGCATCCCCCGTGATCTGCACGGCCAGCGTAATCTCGGACGTCACCGTATCGAAGTGCCACAGGGCTTCGGGATCTTCGGTTGAAACCCAGAGCCCATCTTTCGCCGGCCGTAAGTCCAGAATCTGGCCTGGAAATGGAACGTCCACCTGCAAGCTTCCGGTTTTCGGATCAAGGTGGCGCAGACGGGCTTGGCCGCGGGGAGGCGCATCGCGGAAACTCGCAGTCCAGACCGTCCCATCCGCGTTCGGAAGCATACAACGGACAAACCGGTAGGGACCGAGATTGGTATAAACCTGCCAAGTGTTGAGACCTCGCCGTACGAGTCCGCGGAACAGGCCGAGCCACAGATCGCGCGCGGGTCCTTCCGCAATCGCTCCCACGTCGGGACCCGTCGCCGCGAACTCCGGAGCCGAAGCATCCATCAGCTGAAAGCGCCGGCCGTCGAATCGAACCAGACCGGCTTCAAACCCCAGCCAGAGCGCGCCCTCGCTCGCTTGAAAGACGCATTGTATTTCGGCGCTGGGCAGACCGTGATCCGTGGTGAAGTGCTGCAGCCGGTAGTCGCGGGGCTTCGTGGGTTGAAGCGTGACTTCGGAAACCGGACGGGCCGACGCCGAAGGCCAAGTCGCACGCGCCTCCGACCTCGGCTGGCGCGCGATCTCTCTAATTTCTTCGTCGGTCAGAATTCGGTCAAAAAGGCGCAGGTCGCGGAGGTCCCCTTCCCAAGGCAGATTTCCCGTGACGAGGTTCCCCACACACAGCGGCCCCGGGACGGCAACGTAGCTCGGTCCAAAATTCTCACGGCGCATCGCAACGCCATCCACCCAAACCTCCGATTGCGTCGGCGTGATTCGCAGTGCAATCGCCTGCCAGCCAAAGAGTGATTTCCACGGCAAGGTCGAACGAGGCGCATCACCCGAGCTGTGACTGGCAAATTCCACCGCGGGAGGTTCCCCAAATCGTTGATGGATCGACCACCCGTCACCCAGCCCCGAATCTTGAGAAATGATGCTCGTGTCTTCGGGAAACGTCAGAAACCAAGGCTGCAGCCAACCGGTTAGAGTGAAGGTCTGATTGGTAATTCCGGGGCCTAATTCCACCCAACCCGCCGCATGGCCAAAGCGCGCCTGGGGACCGCTAGGAATCGGCCCAAAACCATGTTGAATCCCGCGGCGTCCCGTCACGGCATCGGTGCCCTCGGCCGGATCGGGCCACCAGTGGAGCAAGCCCGCCGAAGGGACCTCCGCCCGGACCATTGTAAGGGTCAGCAGCCATACCAGCAGAATCGCCACGGCGCGTGTTCCGACGTCATACATAGGGTTGATCGGATCGACTGGGAGAGATTGATCCTAGATTAGGAGGCGCTTCAATGTATGAATGAAGCTTCAGTGAGAGTAGTTTGCGGGAATAATGCGCTGAATGTCTTGGGAGCGTCGGCCCCCGCGAGATTCGAGATTTTCGCGCGCCCGATCCATGGCGCCAACTGGCGACCTGGCACTCTGCGCCAAGGGCGCGGCTTTTCCGACGTTGGTGCCCGTTTGCGGCGGCAAAGATTGGGGAGCGCACGCGTCCGGAGGCGTGTTGCTTTCGGCGTCGCGCCGAAAACATCGTTCAACCAAATCTCTCTCCGGGAATCTTTGAGCATGGCGGGCGACGAAGATTCGGGCGGGACGCCCGAATC
>DLVS01000167.1:15087-21498 GCA_003445095.1 Verrucomicrobiales bacterium | reverse complement strand
CGCAGTGACGCGTCGAATTCATCCAGCGCGTTGTTGCAAAAGGCCGCGCCTTTGGCGCGGGGCCGCCGCAGCGCGGCAGCCCTACCGGGTTCATGGCCTCGATTCACGTCCGGATTTTGGAATTGGATGCCACCAGGTTCAATGAGCGTGATCGAAAAATCGTCAGGGACCCTTCGGTAAAGATCGTCCCAATTATTCCTCGTTCCGACGCTGTGGTGTCGATCGAGATGCGCTAACGTTCCTCCGCCAATTCGATCGTTTCGTTCCCGGGCGGCAATCGTCCCTGCCTTGCACATGACCATCATCACTCTCGTCGGCGCCGGCGGAAAAATGGGCTGCCGGTTGACCGACAATTTCATCAAAACCGCATACCAAGTTCATTATCTTGAGGTCTCGCCCCGCGGACTTGAGAATCTGCGGAAACGTGGAATCACCACCACCACTGCAACGGCGTCCCTACCCGATTCCGACGTCGTGATCCTTGCCGTGCCTGATGTCGCGATTGGCGCGGTGGCCCAAGAGCTCGTTCCGTTGATGAGGCCCGGTGCGTTGCTCATGACGCTCGACCCTGCCGCGCCGCTGGATCAGCAATTGCCCCTCCGAGAAGACATCGGCTGTGTGATTGCGCATCCGTGTCATCCGTCCGTCTTCAACTGGGAATCCACGGAGCCAGCGTTCCGAGATTTCTACGGAGGAATTTCGGCGAAGCAGGCCATCGTGGTCGCGCTGATGTGGGGCGCCGAACACTACTATCAGCTGGGAGTAGAAGTCTCGACCGCGATGTACGCCCCAGTGAGTCGCGTCCACCGGGTCACCCTGGAACAAATGGCGATGTTGGAGCCGGCCTTGGTGGAAACGTTGGCGCAAACGTGCATGGAAGTGGTGAAAGAAGGCCACGATCGGCTCGTGTCCGCCGGAGTGCCGCCCGAGGCGGTGCGCGACTTTGTGCTCGGCCATCTGCGGATTCAGATCGCGGTTTTGTTCGGCGAAGTGGACGGCACGTTTTCCGATGCGGCGTACAAAATCAGCAAGCGGGCCAAACCGGTGTTGTTCAAGGAAGGGTGGCAGAAGATTTTTGAGCTTCCCGACATTCGTGAACAAGTGCGCGACATCACGCGAAAATAGGTGTCCTTCAGGCGATGCTGCTCGGCGTTAGTTCGTTTGCGTTTACCTGGGGTGTCCGCCAGGGAGTTCCGCCGGTAGATGAGCAATCCCTCATCGCCTTCGCCCGGCACCATGGTTTGGACGCCCTTCAATTGGGCGACAATTTGCCGGTGCATGAGATGGCCTCAACCCGGCGTGCGGCACTGCGAACGGCGGCGGTAGAGGCAGGGCTCCGGCTGGAACTCGGGGCAAGGGGATTGACGCGCGATCATCTCGATCGGTACCTCGACTTGGCCTGCGAACTCGATTCACCGCTGTTGCGCTTTGTGGTCGATTCAGACGGGCACGAGCCCGACGCGGCCTGGATCATTGAAACACTTCGGTGGGCGTGCCCGCGACTCGAAGCGGCCAAGGTCATCCTCGCGCTCGAGAACCACGACCGATTTGGCGCGGCGGAATTGCGGGCCATGATCGACGCGGTAAAGAGCCCGTATATCGGGATCTGCTTGGATACCGCCAATTCCCTGGGCGCCGGTGAAGGGTTGGAGTTCGTCACTTACTGGTTGGCTCCGGTAACCGTGAATCTGCACGTTAAGGACGTCACGATTCGACGCGTGCCCAGTCAAATGGGATTCGTGATCGAAGGCTGCACCTTGGGAAAAGGTCGATTGCCGATTCGTCATGCGTTGGAACAAGTCTGGACCGCTGGTCGTTGTGCCAGCGTGATTCTCGAGGCGTGGACTTCCCTGGCCGGCACGACGGCTGAAACGGTTCAGCACGAACTTAGCGAAGCGGAACAGAGTCTCGAAGTCCTCCGGGCGTGGATGGGTTCCCGCGAAGCCGAACGGCGTGACCGGAGGTAGGAAGACGCTCTGAGGAGCCGTGAACGTGGGAGGTCAGGTGGCAGCCCTTTGTCCAACACCGACCTACGCCTCAACGATGAGCTCCTCAGGGCTACCCCATTTCCACGAGGTCAGGAGGTTCTGAGGCTCACTCCTTCACCCAGAAATCAATCACGAAGACGTCGGCCAGCACGGGCTTGAGCCCTTTGCCGAATTCTTTGTGATCCGCGTGCACCAGGTAGGCATCGCGATCGGCTTCAGAAGCGAACGTGAGCACCCAACAGTGAGTGAATCCCTTGTTGAGGCCCTCCGGACTGTTGTTCAGTCCCCACTGGAGTCTCTCAATTTGAGGAATCTTCGTCTTCAGCGCGCGAAACGATTCCTCGACGGCTTTGACCTGTTCCTTGGTCGCCGAGTCTTTGAACTTGAAGGAGACGACATGCTGAAGTTTCGCCTTGCGGGCGCCTTTGTCTGGCGCGGTCGGCTTGGGGTCATCTTTGGAAGCAGCGAGCATAGGGAAAGCGGATGCGAACGCGATTAGGGCAGAGCAAATGAGGACCGGAATTCTCATAATATTCGTCACGAGACCGATAAAGCTACTGGCCCGGCGGACAACGGGGCAAGCGCGACGCGGGATAAATCGTTTGATTTCGTCCCTCACTACAGAAACCACCTCGCGAGATTGAAATTGGCGAGGAGCGTCCCTAGGTCCGTCAGAGCCAGGGTAACTAGACCTGCGGCAATCTTGGGATCGAGTTTCAGCGCGTGAAGCCCCGCCGGGACACTGAGCCCGACCACGCTGGCGTTTAACACGGCGAGGATAATTCTGGCCCCAAGGACCGCCGCCACCAGCGGCTCAACTCGCCACGCCAGGCCATGACGGTCACGACAGCCTCCGAGAGCTGGGGGGAGCGGCGATCAACGGTCGGCGGGTCGGCAATACGCCGGCCAGCATTGTCGAGCACATAGGAATACACCACCCTTTCGCCGATCCCTCGTTGGCGAATGTCACGGAGAGTCTGGTCGACGGTGAAGTGGTGGGGAAGGGCGGTAAAGTCGGTTCGCGCCAATTCGCGAATGGGCTGGTCGAGTGACTGCGCGTGCGGAGGCATCGCGAAAGGCCGTCCGTCAGGGCAACTGGCGTCATTCGCTGGCACGAGTCGGAGCGTGGGCGGCCTCGGCTGCGCGAACCCTTCCGAGGTGCCGGGGTCAGGAAGCTTTAGTGTGGTTCCTCGCGCGGACGGGGCCGTCCGCGCTCCCGTTCCTCGGCGTTGCAACGGGCATGAATCCTGCAAAACTCTCCACCTACCGTCGGTCCCGGCCATTGCATGAAGCTTCAAGTTCGTATCGTCTTTGCCACCCTCGTGGGCGCGGTCGCCATTTTCGTTGGGTTTCACAGCCCATCGCGAGGTCCACGGAACCCAAATCTCCACCCCGCCCAGCCCGATTCTCTAATGCCGACGACGGCAACGGCGAAGGCAACGGACCGCGCTCCAAGGCATACCCCTCCCCCAGGCACAGTTCGACCGGAGTCAACCGAACCCGCCCTGCTCCTCGTCCCGGCTGACCGCCTGTGGCAACAGCCCATCCCAGAATCCGAATTCGCCCGATTTCGCGATTGGACCCAGCGATATCTCGCCACGCCAGACTCCGAACGTCAGACCTTGGAAACTGAGGGAGTGGAGTTAGCCAAAATCCGGCGGGAGGAATTCTCTGCCTTAATCCAGTCAAATCCGCAGCGCGCGCTGGAACTCGCCGTGCCCGTGGCAGTCCGACGGCAGTTGCCGGACTCCATCGTCGACTTGTTGGAAGAACGCCTCGATGGCCGCGGCGAACTTGCCGTATTCGGTGCGTTGCCACTCCCAGGTCGCGAAGGCGAGGTCGCTCCCTCGTGGCGGACGGCTACCCTCGGGGAGCGTATTCTGACCGCCCACGTATTCGGACGCCGTCTGGATGAACCAACACGGCGCGATATCCCCCTCCACGGGCTCGCCCTCGATGATCATTTTGCTATCGATGAAAACCCGGTTCGTATCCTTGAGGCGGCGGAAGGGGAGGAAGCGTTGGACGGTGATCCGGTGTGCGGCGTGGCGGGCTGGTCGGCCGCTGCATTCGGCACGCCAGTAGCGGTCAGTGACGGCGATGAGCAACCTCTGGTGCTGTGCTCTGCCACTCATGCCGAGGCTCTCAACCGTCGCTGGATTGAGTCGGAATCGAATTCAGGCTCCACGTCGATTAGCCCTGATGGCTCAGTGAGGCCGGCGTCTGCGTTCACCGAGGGCAATAAGCGTCTGATCCTCATTCGCGTGGATTTTTCGGACAAAGTTGGGGCACCCTTCGACGACGTTCGGGGTACCAATTTAGTCAAGGCCATCGGTCAGTTTTACCGCGAGAATTCCTATGGGCGGGCCGGCTTTCGAGCGGTGGGCGAAGGTTCGGCGATCACTCCAACCTTGCGGCTCAGCATGACGACGACCCAGTACGGAGCCGTGGATGCGTCGCGACTGCGCGACGACGCCCGAGCGGCGGCGCGGGCTGCTGGCTATAATCTGAACGCGTACGATTTTGATGTCGTGTGTTTCCGTTCGGTGCCCGGTTACAACTGGGCTGGTTTGGGATATGTCGGCTCTCCCGGCGCTTGGGTGCAGGACGCTTTCAGTGAGAACGCCGGTGTGTTTTGCCATGAATTGGGCCACAATTTCGGACTGAACCACGCCAACTTCTGGGACACTGCGGGGGAAAGTGTCATTGGTAACAAAGGCGACGACGTCGAGTACGGCGATTCGTTCGACACGATGGGAAATGCTTCCGGTGGCCGACGTCATTTCAATGTTCGCAACAAAGCGTATCTCAATTGGCTGCGCGGTAGCGCCGAAGTCGTGTCGCTGGGCTCCAGCGGCACGTATCGGTTGTTTGCGCACGATCTCACCAATTCCGCCGGTGTACGCGCGCTCAAGGTCGCCAAAGATTCAAAAACCAATTACTGGTTCGAACTGCGCGCTCAATTCGCCGACAACCGGTGGATGTCGAATGGCATCGGGGTGCGCCGCGCTCGCTCGGACAATAGCCGGCAAAGCTTGCTGCTGGACACTTCGGCCGGCTCGCCCGACGGCAAGAACGATTCGGCCCTGGTGATCGGTCGCACGTTTTCTGATCGCGTCGCCGGGTTGCACATCACGCCCATCTCTCGCCAAAACACCGATCCCCCGTCGATCGATGTCGTTTTTCAGCGCGGCAAGTTCCCGGACAATCACGCGCCCACAGTCAACGTCACGGCGAGCGCCGTGGCCGTTGGCGTAAACGCCCCGGTGACCTTCTCGGCCAGTGCCACGGATTCCGACGGAGATTCCCTCGCTTATGGCTGGGAGTTCGGAGACGGAACTTTTGGAGCTAACGCGCCTACGGTGACAAACCGTTGGACCACCAGCGGTGACTATGTCGTCCGGTGCGTCGTGTCGGACATGCGCGGAGGGACGACGAGCGATTACGTGTTGGTTCGAGTGGGCGTTCCCACCACGGTTCGGATTGCGGGCAAAGTCACCCGCGATGGAGTTCCGCTCGAGGGCGTGCGCGTGTTCGTTTCTAACACTCGCCTCACGTACACCGGCTACGACGGTACCTACGTGTTACCTGGGCTGGCTCGCGGCTCACATACGGTCAAGGCTCAATCGGAAGGTTTGCTTTTCACGCGGGATGGCTTTTCCAATCCCCTTTCCATCGCCAACAATCGCGAGGGGGTGAACTTTATCGGCGCTTTGCCCGGCGATCTCGAGTTCTCGACGCTCGTCCCCGCTGGCGCCCAGTGGCGCTATAACGACGAAGGCCGCGACCTCGGGGTCACCTGGCGATCGAGCACCTTTGTCGATTCGACCTGGAAGCAAGGCCCAGCGCAGTTGGGGTACGGAGATGATGACGTCGTCACCGAAATCGGCTTCGGTCCGGATGCGAACAACAAATACATCACTAGTTACTTCCGACATTCGTTTGTCGTGCCGGAACCGGGCCGAATCCTGTCGGCGACTCTAGGGCTCATTCGTGACGACGGGGCGGTCGTGTACTTGAACGGGCGCGAGATTTTTCGCAGCAACCTGCCCTCGGGCACGATCAATTATCGCACGCTGGCCACCGCCGCCGTCGGCAGCGAAGACGAGTCGACTTATTTCGAAACGGAGCTCGCCGGTTCAGATTTTTTGACCGGCCGCAACGTCATTGCTGTCGAAGTACATCAGAGCGGAGGTACCAGCTCGGACGTCAGCTTCAATCTCCGGTTGGATGCATTGATGGCCCCCGGCGTGGGGTTGGGATTGTTTCCGGCGTTGGCCTTCGAATCGACCGAGTCGGGCTTGCGGGTGAGTTGGCCCACGGCGTTCACGGGCTACAGCTTGCAAAGGCGAAGCTCGCTCGACGCCAGTGACGATTGGGGCCCAGTTGACGTCCTTCCCGTCACGAGCGGCGATGACTACAC
>DLVS01000167.1:9702-15014 GCA_003445095.1 Verrucomicrobiales bacterium | reverse complement strand
GCAACCAGAGTTCCGCCGAAGTAGGCGAACAATTGGGCCGTTCCATTGTATTCTCCCGTGAGCCATTGGCCGAATCCCAACTTCACAAACACGAACAGACTCCAGACGAGGGTTGCTTTCAGAAAGAGCGCCGGTCGGCCTCCCCAGAATTCTCCCCGAAGCAGAGCGATCAAACCGAGTGCGAACGCCAGAACTTCCGCCAGCGTCAGTAACCAAAATGTCGCGGTCAGACCGGGAAATTTCTCGAGAAACGTGGCGCCAAATTTGTCTCCAAACCACGGCGGCAAACCGCTCGCAAGTTTCCCCAAACCGGCAAAGCCCCAGACCATGAGGAACAGCGCATTGATCGCGAGCAACGCGCCTCGGCGAGTCAGGGTGAAGGAGTTCAGCTTCATGCGGTGCCAAGCGTAACCGCCACCCGGGGGTACTGAAAGAAGCCTTCAGCCGCTCCCTCCACGGACTGGCCAGGCTTCCCCATTCGCCCGCTTCGATTCGCCAGATCTGGGGAATGACTTCCACCGCGACAGTTCGGTAGGGTGAACACCGGTGGGTCACTGCGCCCGTGGCCCAGCCGCCTAAACCATGTCTGCCCGCACTGCTTCGGCCGATTTACTCACGCCTCTCAAAACGGTGTTCGGCTACACCGCGTTCCGTCCGCTCCAAGAGGAGATCATTCGCGATTCCCTCGCGGGCAAAGATGTCTTTGCGCTGCTGCCGACCGGCGGCGGGAAATCGCTGTGTTTTCAACTGCCCGCCCTGGTACGCCCTGGTCTGACGGTCGTCATCTCGCCATTAATTGCCCTGATGAAAGACCAGGTGGACGCCCTCCGGGCCAATGGCGTCGCGGCGACTTTCCTCAACTCCTCGCTCTTGGAAGACGAACGCCGAGAACGGTGGCGCGGGTTGAATGCGGGGGAGTTCAAACTCTTGTATCTGGCGCCGGAGCGTTTGTTCGCCGGTGACATGCTGGAGGCGTTGCCATCCTGGAACGTGGCGTGTGTAGCGGTGGATGAAGCCCATTGCATCAGCGAGTGGGGGCATGACTTTCGGCCCGAGTACCGTCAACTGAGCGGGCTGCGCGGGCGTTTGCCCACGATTCCCTTCATGGCTCTGACCGCAACGGCCACCGAGCGGGTGCGTCAAGACATCGTAAACCAACTCCACCTCCATGAGCCGGCAGTGTCGATCGCCAGTTTCAATCGGCCCAACCTCACCTATCGGGTGGAATCCAAAACCACCGCCTATCGACAAGTCCTCGATTTCCTGCGCGCCCGACGCGGCGAAAGTGGGATCATCTACTGCGCCAGTCGCGCGGGAACGGAGGCGCTCGCCGGAAAGCTGATCGCGGACGGCATTGCGGCGGCGCCGTATCATGCCGGAATGGACAAAACGGAGCGGAGCGGGAACCAGGATCGGTTCTTGCGGGATGAAGTTCGCGTGGTGTGCGCTACCATTGCGTTCGGAATGGGGATCAACAAACCCAATGTGCGATTTGTGATTCATCACGACCTGCCGAAAAATATCGAAGGCTACTATCAAGAGACCGGCCGGGCGGGCCGCGACGGATTGCCGGCGGAATGTTTGCTGTTGTTTAGCCCGGGCGACGTCGCGAAGCAGACCCGATTCATCGAGGAAAAGCCCGATCCTCGCGAACAGCAGCTCGCTCGGGACCAGTTGCAGACGTTAGTGCGATATGCCGAGAGCGGGGCCTGTCGGCGACGAACATTGCTGCATTACTTCGGCGAGACCTTCGCCGCCGAGAGTTGCGGGGGGTGCGACAACTGTTTGGCGCCTCGGGCGAGCTACGATGGCACCGTGGCGGCGCAAAAATTGATGAGTTGCGCGTACCGGATTCGGCAGCGCAGCGGGGTTAGTTTCGGACTCAATCACCTCGTGGCGGTTTTGACGGGCAGCGAAACCGAAAAGATTCGGCAATGCGGGCATCATGAGCTTTCCACCTACGGGATTGGCCAAGACCGGTCACGCAGCGAATGGGGGGCCATTGCGCGGGAATTGATCGGGCAAGGATTATTGGCCCAGACCCCAGGCCAGTTCCCGACGATCGAATTGACGGCGGTAGGTGCAGCCGCCTTAAAAGAGCGTCGTCCGATCACGCTCACGCGCCCGCGAGAGCCAGAGCCGGCGCGCACCGGACGCACGGGCGACATTTCCTGTGACAGCGCACTGTTCGAAACACTGCGGCAATTGCGCAAACGCCTGGCGGATCGGGAAGGAGTCCCACCTTACATTGTGTTTGGAGACGTCACCCTCCGTTGGATTGCCCGGCGATATCCGACGACGGAAGCCGACTTGGCCACGATTTCAGGCGTGAGTGCCATGAAGCTCCGTAATTATGGGGCGGCGGTGCTCGCCGAAGTTCGGACTCATTTAGAATCGAATCCGCGCCAACAGTTCCCTGATGTCCAATTCACCAGCGACCGGGGTCCGTCCGGAAAAACGCGAGGGGAGTTGCTGACCGGTTCCGTCGCGGAGAGCCTGCGGTTGCACCGTGAGGGACACGACGTCGCGGCAGTGGCGCGGATGCGGCAGTTGGCGGTTTCGACCATCGGCACCCATCTGGCCGACGCGGCCCAAGCCGGCGAAGCGCTGGAATGGTCGCGCTTCTTCACCGATAGCCAAGTGGCGGAAATGCGCCCCCATTTCGAGAAATTCGGAGGGACAGCGTTGTCGCCCATCTTCGAAGCTCTGGGCGGGAAGTACGACTACGGGATCCTGAAGTTGTTTCGCGCGGCGTGGCAAAGCGGTCAATTGGGAGCTCTTTCTAAGCGCGCCGATTGAACGCCGCGCTCGCCAAGGGCGTCGGTTCGCGGCATGAACGCCTGGATGCGACTTTGCGTGATGGTGTGGGCCTTCGCCGCTGGCGGAATGTTCCTGACGGGAACCTTGCGCGCGGTAGAACCGCCACCCTCCCCTCTTTACGAGACTCGTGATGGGTCACCTGACGGCATCGGCAAATGGTTTTTGGGCCGGGAGATTGCTCATTTCATGAGTCACCAGGGTGCGCCTTGGCTCGAACGGCCAGAGCGCGAAGACGAAGAAAAACCCAGCCAGCTCGTAGTCGCGCTTGCACTCAAGCCTGGCGAAGTCGTCGCCGATGTCGGTGCGGGTAGCGGATATCTTTCCTGGCGGATGGCTCGTCAGGTAGGCCCGACCGGCCGCGTGTACGCCACCGACATTCAGTCGGAAATGTTGGCGCTGCTGCAGACGAACATGCTGGCGCGAGGGCTCACCAACGTGGTGTCGGTGTTGGGTTCCACGACGAATGCCGCGTTGCCGGCGCGAACGCTCGATCTTGTGCTGATGGTGGATGTCTATCACGAGTTCGACCACCCGTATGAAATGATGCAAAGTATTGTAGCGAGCTTGAAACCAGGCGGCCGGGTCGTCTTCGTCGAATACCGCGGCGAAGAAAAGTGGGTCCCGATCAAGCCCCTCCACAAAATGACGGAAGCGCAGGTGAAGCGGGAGATGGCGCTGCATCCAATGGAATGGGTCGAAACCCTCAGAATATTACCCAGGCAGCACATCATCATCTTCCGGCGACCTCCCAGGGATAACTGAATCGAGCAAAGAGTCTGCTCGGCAGATCTGGCGATAGCCGCGCGGTCGGCGGCGGGATTGAATGCTCCGCGTGGAATCCCCGCCGTCTGATTACGATGGCGCCTGGAAGGAAACGCTCGAGCAGTATTGGCATCCGTTCCTTGCGCTCTGCTTCCCTGCCGTGGCCGCCGGTATCGATTGGAGTCAGCCTTGCAGATTTTTGGACAAGGAACTCCAAGACGTCGTCCGCGACTCCGAATCGGGCCGTCGATTTGTGGACAAGTTGGTCCAGGTGTATCGCAACGATGGTTCCGAGCAGTGGGTTCTGGTCCATGTGGAAGTTCAAAGCGATCCTGACGCCCAACTCCCAGGGCGAATGTTTCAATACCATCATCGCGTCAGCGACCGCTACCAGCATCCGGTCGCCAGTTTGGCGGTGCTAGCCGACGACCAGCCAGGTTGGCAACCGGGCCCGTATGAGGCGGAACTCTGGGGCTGCCGAGTACGATTTGAGTATCCGGTTTGCAAATTACTCGATCTGGACGACGGCCTCTTGGAACGAAGCGACAATCAGGTGGCATGGGTGATTGCCGCCCAACGCGCGGCCCAACGCACCGTAAAGGAACCGCACAACCGGAAGCGGTTGAAGATGCAGTTGGTCCGCCGACTGTATGAGCGCGGTTTCGAGCGGAACGACATCCTGGCACTATTTCGATTGATCGACTGGCAGATTACCTTACCAGCGCCTTTGGAAATTGATTTTCAGCGAGAGGTGGAAGAGTTAGAGAAGGAGAAAGTTATGCCATACGTCACAAGTATCGAAAGGCTGGGAATCCAAAAAGGGCGCCAAGAAGGACTCCAGGAAGGCCGCCAAGAGGGGATTCAGAAGGGCCTCCTGGTCGGTCGGGTCGAGGCTGCTCGGGAAGACATTCAAGAGGCCCTTTTGGCGCGGTTTGGACCGTTGCCAGCTGAGCTCATTCAAGCCATTGAGGCTGTCTCGGAACGGGCACAGTTGCGGCGATGGTTGCGCCTCGCGGTGACCGTTCCGTCGCTGGAGGCGTTTCAGGGCGCCATGAGCGAGGTTGCCGATCAGCGCTAAGACTCGTCTGGCCTGACTCCGACATCCATCGCGGCCCCGAATTCCGTAGACACGAAGCTCCCAACAATTCCAGAAACCGGGCCAGCCACGCCGCGGCAGTAACGCGGTGCTCGTCACCTCCAGGTGGATCATCGGTTGTGGAGACTTTCGCGCCACGGTTGCGACGCTTAGCTTAGCCCACAATCGATGCTGAAAAGCTTTGTGTTCGTACTCGTGAGAGGTTGGATTGTACTTCAGGTCGCCCTCTCCGGGACGTGGGTGCCCGTCCGCGCGGCCGAGATTCCGCTCGCGGCGAGTCCGCCGGATGTGCGCGGGTGGATTGGTTTACAATCGCCGGGGAAATCCAACACCGTTCACGTCATCGAAGCTTCAATCAACCTGATGGATTGGCATGAGGCAGCGGTGCTCCATGACGGTCCGTTCACCTTTCGTGACGTCACCGCACCGGCTGAACGCGCACGGTTTTTTCGGCTTCAGTCCCGCCCCAAAACCGCAAACGATACCGGGAAGAACCAAGTAAATCTCCCCGACGATCCGTTCGCGAACGAGCCGCGGGAATTCTTCACTTTTGGGGAAGCGAAAGTCCGGTGGATCAAGTTCGCCATTCTTCGAGCCGACGAAACGCGGGTGTGGTTTCAGGACAGCGCCAGGT
>DLVS01000167.1:0-9551 GCA_003445095.1 Verrucomicrobiales bacterium | reverse complement strand
GCTCCCGATACCGCGGGGAACGAGTACGGAATTCAAATTGTTGGCCAAGATGCCTTCCCTCGAGAAGACGTCGCGCGCTGGTTTGAGTTGGTCCGCGCCGCCGTCGACGCCGGGCCCGCTGCCAAGGCTCTGTACGTTCCCACGTTTGAACAATTCGAGATGGCCGACCGTGAACGAGACTGGCTCGCGGAACGGGGGATTGAAGTGGGGGCCGCCGATCGGTGGCTGACTCAGGACGCTCGGTACAGCGAAGGCTGGGCCATCGGCCGGCTCTCATTTATTCCAGGGGGACAAATTGGCGCCGCTTACGCCGATGGACGACTGCTCCCGACGGACATTCTCCTCACCGACGTCGTGCCGGCCGAAGTTCCGTACGTCCAGGGAATCATCACGCTGTCGCCGGCGACTCCGAATTCACATGTGGCGATTCTGGCTCGCGGATTCGGTGTGCCCTTCGTCTGGTTTGCCGACCCGGCGGCGCGCTCGAACTTAGTCACACTAAATGGCCGCGAAGTCGCTCTGCGCACGGGCGAATACGGTGTCGATTTGCGAGTTCTCGACATCACGGGTCAACTCACGCCCGAACTTCGGGCCGCGGTTCAGGCGCTCAAGCGGCCAAGCCCATTGAAGTACACGCCCAAGGAATCGCTGGGCCGCTACTCAACCAATGTTCACAACCTGGCGCCGGCGGATGCGCGATTCGTGGGTGGGAAGGCGGCAAACTATGGTCTGCTGCTCCGTACCATTCCAGCCAACGCAGAACCGGCAATCGCGCTGACGTTTGACCTGTGGGACGATTTTCTGGACCAGGAGATTCCGGGCGGAAGCACGCTGCGCGAAACCATCCAGGAGCGGTTGGGAGATTACTCGGATCCTCCCAACATCGCCGCCCTTCGCGTTGACCTCGCCGCCGTCCGCGATCTCATCACCCGCGCTGCCACATTTTCAGCTCCCTTGCGAGAAGCGGTGCTGGCTGCGCTGACCGATGCGGGCTTCGACGATACCGAAAAGATTCGCTTTCGCAGCTCCACCAACGTTGAAGACAGCGACGAATTTACCGGCGCCGGATTGTACGACAGCTACAGCGGCTGTCTCGCGGATGATCTGGATAGTGACACCGCCGGCCCCTCCCACTGCGATCCGGCCGAGAACAACGAACGCGGCGTCTTCCGCGCGATTCAGCGAGTCTACGCCAGTTTCTACAACGAGAATGCTTTCCTCGAACGACTCCGTCGCTCCGTCCGCGAATCCGAGGTCGGCATGGCGGTGCTCGTCCACCATTCATTTCCGGATACCGACGAACTCGCCAATGGAGTCGCCACGCTGAACTACGAGAAATCGTTCGGCACCGTGGTCGTGAACGGCGAGTTCGTGACTCAATTAGGTGCCGAGTCGGTGTCCAATCCCGACAGTACCGCGCGCCCGGAAGTGATTCGATTCTATCAGTCCGATAACTTCACGGACCTGACGCGAACCCAATCGTCAAGCCTCGTCCCACTCGGTGGATACGTTATGCCATGGGAAGCGAATTATCGGACTTTTCTGAGTCTCTTTCGTCAGGTGGCGATGCGATACGCGCAAATGTTTCCGGCGAAAACGACCTTCACTCTCGACTTCGAGTACAAGCGGACTCGGCCGTCCTCGCTCATCGTTAAGCAAGTTCGGCCGCTGCCGATTCCAAAACCAACGGCGGCAGTGGCGACAATCCTCTTGAATGAACCGGTAACGTGGGCTGTCGCGGAAGGTGAATTCGGTGAACCGATGGCCAAACATCGGGCGAAATCGACGCTCCGGCTTGAGAGCGACGTGCGCCGACTGGGTGCGGCCGGTTTGGCAACCTCGTTCCTGCGGGCCGGCGACTTTCAATTTCTCGCCGGAACCGAAAGAGTCGTGCTGACCAATGGTTCCGCCGGCTGGCCCAACGCCACTTTCACCGTAGAAAATGGAACTACGGCAGTGGACCGATGGACCTGGGGCAGCGGAGCTGAGCGACGGGCATTTACTCTTCGAACTTCCGTGATCCGGGACGCGGCGCCGCCGCGGGCGCCTTGGGTGACGCAGCGTGATTTTTCACACCAGCTCAATGTCGCGTACGTCACCTCTCAGCCTACCCTCGGATGGGAAACTCCGGGTTTCACCAAGCTCGACGAAGTCTTTCTCGTTCCTCGCCAGGTGATCAACGAGCGGAGTCTGCTTCAAGCTCGCAGCGCAAAAAACGCGAGTGGCTCTCTGCAATGCGTGACCTCCTTCTACTGGCCCGAACCACCGACCGGCCCCTCAGCAGGCTACACTGCGCCAAACATCGGATTCGTCGAATCCACCCTCCACGGACTAACACCAAATCCGATCGTGCTTCAGGACCCTCTGGCCCAGACCTATTCGCCCGGTCACCACAATTTTACGGAGACGTTCGTTTTTGAACCTCGCCTTGATTCAAGTGTTCCGGCCGGGCAATTGGCGGCCCTGGAGGACGCCGGTATTCGTCAGCTCATCGTTATCCTCGGATTTGACGGAAACCCTCGGTTCGCTGCCTTCAACGCGGCCGGCCAGTATCGGGAACTGAAGTAATCGGACGATAGGATCGCGCTCGCACGTCCTAATGGCTCGTTTGCCGGAATCCCAGTGGGGTTGAGGCAAGCGACCTCCGGCAGGCGCGACCGAACTCTTTGCACGAGGACGCCGCCCTTGCTGTACTCGGCGGGCTGCATGATCGCATTTCTCCAGGGCCGATTGTTGGATGTCCTCCCCACCACCATCACGGTGGAGGTTCATGGCATCGGGTATGAAGTCCTTATCCCACTATCTTCATTCGATCGACTCCCAGCGGCCGGCCAAGAAGTTCGCCTGTTGACTCACTTGGTCGTTCGGGAAGATGCCCACACCCTGTACGGGTTCATGACTGCTTCCGAACGCGACCTCTTTCGATTGCTGATTCACACCGTTTCAGGAGTCGGCCCCAAGCTTGCCTTGAACGTGCTGAGCGGAGTGAGCGTGTCCGGGTTCTCATCCGCAGTGGCCTCCGGTGACATCAAGGCTTTGTCGGGAATTTCTGGGGTCGGCCGTAAGACCGCCGAACGCATTATCGTAGAATTAAAAGACAAGATGGGGATTTTTGGAGGGGGTCCGGCCGCGGGCGCCGCCGGCAGTCCAGGAATGGGGAGTGTCGTCTCAGCAACGGAGGCCCGGATCAATGATGCCACGGCGGCTTTGGTAGCTCTGGGATTCAAGGCGCCGGACGCGTTGCAAACCGTGCGCGGCGCCTTCGCGTTGCTCGGTGAATCGGCCAGCGTCGAGCAACTCGTGAGGGCCAGTCTCAAGCGAGGCTCCCCATGAATTCGACTCCCTCCGCCTCCGCCTTGTCGGCGTCGCCTCCGAAGCCGCCGACACTCGCCGGCCGAGCAGCGGCCCGCGCGGCGTGGGCCTTCGCGTCATTCGTCGCAGCCACCACCCGATGGTCCTACGAGGACAGCTCCGGGCTTTCGCTGAGGGAAGGTCATCAACAGGTAATTTTTGCGGTTTGGCACAACCGCCAATTGATCGCGCCCGCGGTGTATCAGCGATTGTACCTCCGCACGACCAACCGCCGTCTGGCTTCCATTGCCAGCGCCAGTTCTGACGGTGCCATCGCGGCGCGGGTGCTCGAACTCTCCGGCGCCGCGGCAGTTCGCGGCTCCTCTAGTCGCCGCGGCGCGCGCGCATTGGCGGAGTTGATCGAGCTGGCCGGAAAGGGATTCGATCTCGCGGTGACTCCCGACGGTCCACGCGGCCCACGCTACACAGTGAAGCCGGGCGTCATCGTCCTCGCCCAACGCACGGGACTTCCGGTGGTGCCGCTTTCGTATTTCTTGAGCCGGAAAAAGGTTTTGAAGAGTTGGGATGGTTTCCAAATCCCGCTTCCCGGCGGACGAGCGGAAGTGCGAGCGGCCGCTGCCCTCTGGGTCCCATCCAAGCTAGAGGAGGCGGAACGCGGACGGTTGGCTATTGAGCTCCAGGAGAGACTCCGGGCAATCACTCACGATTGATTTTAGGGGCCGACAACTCGGGCGACTTCTTGACGCTCCGGCCTTCCCCCCTACGTTCGCGCGAACAAAAATGGACTTCGCGGATTCCGCGGTGGCCGACTCGACGGCGCCCTCGCCCACCTTACTCGCACTCAAACAGTTCCGCTCGGCCGGTCGCGGCTATTGGGCTCGGGTGTCCGAGGCCGATTGGAACGACTGGCGGTGGCAGTTGAAGCATCGCATCACCACAGTGGAGCAATTGGAGAAGTTTCTCCCCACCCTGACTCCCGAGGAACGCGCGGGCGCAATTCTGGCCGGGCAATCGAAGCTCGCCATGGCGATTACGCCGTACTTTTTCAATCTGATTGACCTGGGCGACGAGCAATGTCCGATCCGGCGCCAAGTGATTCCGCGGTTGGAGGAGACCCAAACGGCACCTTGGGAGCTGTCCGATCCGTGCGGTGAGGACTCCCATTCACCCGTGCCTGGACTCGTGCACCGATATCCCGACCGAGTGCTGTTCCTCGTCACCGACCGATGCGCGGCGTATTGCCGTTACTGCACTCGCTCGCGACTGGTCAGCAACGCGAGCGGATACGATTTCCACCCCGACTACGAACGCCAAGTCGCCTACATCGAGGCGCATCCGGAAATCCGCGACGTGCTTCTCAGTGGCGGCGATCCGCTCCTGCTCAGTGATGATAAGCTGGAATCGTTGCTGGGCCGACTCAGGGCTATTCCGCACGTTGAGTTTCTGCGCATCGGCACGCGGATTCCGATCTTCCTTCCCCAACGAATCACCACCGAATTGACGAACCGTTTGCGGAAGTTTCACCCACTCTTTGTCAGCGTCCACACCAACCATCCGCGCGAGCTGACGACCGAAGTGCGCGACGCGCTGGGCCGGCTTGCCGACGCCGGCATCCCACTCGGCAATCAGTCCGTGTTGCTCAAAGGCGTGAACGAGGAAGTAGAGGTCATGAAGGCGCTGATTCAAAAGCTGCTCATGTGCCGGGTGCGCCCCTACTATCTTTATCAGTGCGATCTTATCCAAGGCTCGGCGCATCTTCGTACCAGCGTCCGCCAAGGGGTCGAATTGATGGAACAATTGCGTGGACACACGACTGGTTATGCGATCCCACAATATGTCATCGATGCGCCCGGCGGAGGCGGCAAAGTGCCGATCAGTCCCGAGTACCTGCTCAGCCGGAATCGGGATCGAGTGGTGATCCGCAATTACGAAGGAAAGGTTTTCGAATATCCGGAGGCCGCCGATGGATCTCCGCTCGTTTTCGGAGATCCGCGGCATCAGCCCAATCTGGGATTCGTTGATCCCAACCGCGCGTCCGAGGCCTCGGTGCAATCGCGTTATTTCCCGAAGTTTGCCTGACGCCACCCGCGCCTGTGCCGAAAAACCGGGCGGAGTCTCAGAATCGGCGAGAATTCTGAGACGCTCCGCCCGTTTCTGCAAAATTCCCCTTCCCATCGACGGGACACCCAGGCCAATCAGCCTTTCGGCGAGCCGGCGGACGAGTCGCCAGACCATCTGCACGCCAAGCTCAAGCTCAGTTAAGCAGCGTTAGAGCTTCCGGATTCACCCAACTTCGTTCGGGAAATCCGCGTCCCCATTCGGCGGCAGTCACTTCGCGTGCTTCGTGCCAATGGGGCTCGTCGATCCAGTCGAGGAATTTTCGCAGGGTCGCTCGGCTGTGTTTGATCGCCCCGCGGTCCAAGAGCTGGCGGGGAATCTTTGCGTCAGGCCAAGGTCCGTTGACGACTGCATTGAACAGGGGCGTGTGCCCACCGAAACCGTCGGTGTCCACCGTGGCGCGGGCGTTGACGTCGGCGCCGCGGGCGAGCAACCACTCGAAGATTTCATGTTCCCGAAAATCCACGGCCAAGTGCAGCAAGGTGCCGCCGTCAATGGGCGTCCAATGCATGCCAGACCGTCCATCCTCGGCGCAGCCACACTCCGGCGGATAGATTTCCCGCAAAGTGAACCGGCGCTCGAGCAATTGAGGATCGCGACTCAGGTGTTTCTCCAATTGGGAGACGTCTCCCCGATGCAACGCTATGATCGGTGTGTCCGGGAGGTCGTAGCCACGTTCGGAAAAAATGCCGAGGATCTCATGCTTCCCGGCGGTATTCCGACCGTACGTTTCCAACACCAACGCCAGCGGCGCGAGGCGGTTTCCCTGCTGGTCGGTGAACGGCGCATCCAAAGCCGCCAGGAACCGGAACCCGGCCGCGTTCAACGTTTCGCAAGCGCCCATGATAATCCCCGGCTCGAGCTTAGCACCGTGTTCGTGTAGCCAGCGGGCGCACTCGATCTTGCCCTGAAGCACGGCGCGATCGAAGGCGTGCTGGAAATCGCGCGCCCCGAGCTCGGCCAGCGCTTGGATCACCTCCAACCGCCCCAGGTTCGCCGCGTGACTCATCGGCGGCCCCCAGTTTCCCGACACCAAAGGAATGTGCAGGAGTTGAGGCTGAAGCTGGATGAGCCGAATCGTCGCGTCGCGATCGTCCGCTCGGATCGCGGCGGCCAAAGATTGGGCGAGGGAACTCGACTCAATCCGTTGTTTCAGAGTGGTCCAACTGGCGAAGCCGTACTCACGAGCGATCACCAATTGGGCGTCACTCAGGCGAAACGGAGCGGTGGCCAAGATCGAATTCTCGGTCGTGCGATACTTAGGATGTCGGCGACGGATGCGGTCAAATGCGTCGGTCTGGGCGCGTCGCCATTGATCGAGAAGTTCGCGCGCTTGGCGCTTGGGAACGTCGAGATGGGGGCGCTCAGGCAATCCCCGGGATACGGTCGGTGTCGGCATAACCTTTCCTCCTATAAGAAAACGCCCGTTGTCCGCAGCGGTCGGGCAGGAAGTCAGGTCGACTTATGTTCACAATGTTAGGCCGGTGGGCTGAGCCCATTTCCGCGGACGGGAAGCTTCCGGTAAGCATGGCGCGACGCTGAAGCGCGACCCATGTTTGAGCAATTCAAAATGTCGGGCGATCAGGAGTGTCAGGAGCGCGGATCGCCGGGTCCGCTGGCGGGAACCTCATTCCACGGGAGAACAGTAGCGGTCTTCGTTTCACCGAGAGACGGTTGCGTGTCTCTTCGTACTCGAAGGAGATCTCCACCCGCTGAGTTCGAGACCTTGGCTCAAAGTCTCTTGCGGTTGGCCACTATCGATGGCAACTCCATTGCCATGAGCATTACCACTGTCCTTGGCAAGGCCGGTCGCCTCGTGGTGCCCAAAACCATTCGGGACAATCTTGGTCTGCGCGAGGGAACCCGCCTCCGCATCGTGGCCCTGGCTGGAAAGATTGAAGTCATCCCTGAAGCCGATGACGTCCGAATTCAATTTCGAGAGGGTCTGCCGGTCATAACTGGGGGGCGCGCGCGGACCCGGGGAGACATCGTGAAAGCCATTAAGGCCAGCCGTGAGGAGCGGGCCGAACGCATCCTCACTGGCCGCAAACGCGAGTGAAGTCGGCCTTGGATTCGTCAGTAATTGTCGCCGCCATCGACGGCGAAGATCCGGACCTCTCCGCTTGCCGCCAATTGGTTCTTTCGACGAAGTTCTCGGTCCATGCCCACTCGGGTGCGATGGCGGCCCTGGGCAACTCAACAAACAACATGCCAAGCGCTCACTACCTCAATGCCGGCACGTCATTCTTGACCAGTGGATCGCGGCTCCATTCCATCACCCGATATGGAAGACCGCTGGAAGCGTTGGTTTCGGCGTGACGATGTCTCACATCCTGAACGAGCGATGGAGAAGCCGTCACGTTTTCGTACTGCCGATGAGGTTTGTCTCTATGTCGATGACCAACTTACTGAGACGCTGCCTAGTGATTGGAAGTGCCAGCGAAAAGGGAGCAAACTCGAATGGAGCATCGAACCCAAGGTTCGAGCTCAAAATTCACTCGAAGACGACTACATCCTCGAAGTCTCCGGCGATTACCGGTTCTTCATTCTCTATTTCGGCAACTCGTCGTCGGGAATCGATGGGGTCGGCCAGGCAATGTTGACGGCGGTCGTATTGACCAGTGAGGCGCTTTCGAGTTGCTCGCTCGCGTCCGCGGTGAAGCGAATGATTGAGCAACGCGATTACTATAAATTGAACATGTGGAGTTTGACCTAACGGCTCCGCGACCCGGGGATACATCGAAGGATCCGTATCCTAGCTTGGATGCACGCCGAAGACGAGGAACGCGTTGCGGGACCTTCATGGCGGGACTGTTGTTGAGTCTGGCTCATTCGCGAACGTCGATACTGGCGGGAAACAAGCCGGCGCTATCATGGGCTGCTCGCGCCCGTTCTCGAGACAGACTTTACTCGCGACGGTTGCAGGCGGAGGCATCGGGCTGCGATCCTCAGGCCGCGACGGCCATGAGCATACCGACGAAACGCAGCCCCGATACTGATCCACCTTCTGACCAGGAGAGAAATTGGCCGTGGTGGACCTGGCTCGTGCCGCTGCTGGCACTCGGCACCTTGCTCATTGCGCTGGTGACCGGTGTGGGGCTATGGCTTGCGTTGCTGTGCGGGGCCGCTTTGGCGGGGGCGGTGTTCGCGGCCGTTCATCACGCCGAAGTGGTCGCACACCGGGTTGGAGAGCCGTTTGGCACGCTGGTCCTCGCCCTGGCAGTGACGGCCATCGAGTCGTCCCTCATCCTTTCCATGATGATGGCCGACGGTCAGGACATGGCCATGCTCGCGCGTGATGCGCTCTACGCTGCCGTCATGATCATCTGCACCGGTGTCGTGGGTTTGTGTCTTTTGGTGGGCGGTCTGGCCCACCGCGAGCAGACGTTTCGAGTGGAGGGCGCGAGTGCGGGACTCGCTGCCTTGATCGTGATGTCCTCGCTCACGCTCGTGTTGCCGGCTCTCACGACGACCACTCCGGGCGGCACTTACAGCCGATCTCAACTCGCGTTTGTGGCGGTCAGTTCGGCGGCGCTTTGGGGGATCTTCGTGTTCGTCCAAACCATCCGGCATCGTGACTACTTTATTCCGGTAGCGAATTCGTCCGATCCGGAGGTCCACGCCGAACCGCCGACCAAACGAAAAGCGTGGGCTAGCTTCGGGCTGTTGTTGCTCTCGCTTGTCACCGTCGTGGGGCTGGCCAAGGTGCTTTCGCCCACCATTGAGCAAGCGGTCGATGCGGCGAACGCGCCGAGGGCGGTGGTCGGGATCGTCATTGCTGCCTTGGTGCTGCTGCCGGAAACCTGGGCCGCGGTCCGTGCCGCCCGGGCCAACCGTCTGCAGACCAGTATGAATCTCGCCATCGGTTCGGCGCTGGCGTCCATTGGGCTGACCGTGCCCTTGGTAGTGTTAGCGTCCATCCTCTTTGGCTTGCCTCTGGTGCTGGGGCTTTCGGCCAAAGAAATGGTATTGCTCGCAGTGACTTTCCTGGTGAGCGCGGTCACGCTGGGCACCGGTCGGACCTATGTGATGCAAGGAGCGGTGCATTTGGTGTTGTTTGCTGCGTATCTGTTTTTGGCGCTGGTGCCGTAAGTTGGAAGGTCGAGACACCGAGCCGACCC
>DLVS01000361.1 GCA_003445095.1 Verrucomicrobiales bacterium | reverse complement strand
TTGCGCTGCGCGAGCAGCGCCTCGACCTCGCGCATGGGCGTGCCGGCTCGCAGGGTGACGACCAGCTCCTCAGGAGCGTAGTCGACGATGCCGGCGATCCCCGACAAATCGAGCACCTGGTCGCAAGTCATCGGCTTGCCGAGCGCGACCTTGCTGCCCTGGCCGCGCACGTCGAGCGTGGCGCCGCTATTCAGCGCCCATTCCACCGCCTGCCGCAGCTCCTTCGAGTCGCGCGGCTTGATCGTGCCGGCCATGCGTCAGAACCGTGGAATGTCGGGGAACGGGATCTTGTTCTGATGCACGACCAGTCGACCGAGCTCGGCGCAGCGCCTCAGCTTGGGGAATACCTTGCCTGGATTGAGCAGATGATCCGGATCGAAGGCGCACTTCACGCGCATCTGCTGGTCGAGGTCGATTTCGGTGAACTGCTCGCCCATCAGGTCGCGCTTCTCGATGCCGACCCCGTGCTCGCCGGTCAGTACGCCGCCGACGCGAACACAGAGACGCAGGATATCGGCGCCGAATTCCTCGGCACGACTAAGCTCGCTGGGATCGTTGGCGTCGAACAGGATCATTACAGCGTCGGTACGATGATCGAAGTGCCCCGCGGCGCGTTGACCGCGGACGAAATCGCGCATACCGCGGAGTTCTTCAGCTTTGGCACGAACGACCTGACGCAAACGTGTCTGGGCATGTCGCGGGATGATTCGGGCAGCTTCCTGCCGGGTTACGCCGAGAGCGAGATCGTGAAGAAGAATCCCTTCGCCACGGTGGACCAAACCGGCGTTGGCGAATTGATGCGGATCGCGATTGCCAAAGGCCAAACCACCCGACCCGGGATCAAGCTCGGCATCTGTGGCGAGCACGGCGGAGAGCCGGACAGCGTCAAATTCTGTCATCGGCTCGGGCTGACCTACGTCAGTTGCTCACCATTCCGGGTGCCCGTAGCACGCCTCGCCGCGGCCCAAGCAGCGATCGAGGAGAAGCGAAAGGCCGCCGCCAAGCCGGCTAAGAAGAAGTGAAGTCGCGGGCGAATACACTGAGGTAAGTGAGGCCGCCCGGCACGAGCTGGGCGGCTCTCTGTTCTCCATGAACCGTGGGAGACGAGGTAACGAGGCTCAGATCTTCTTCGCTCCAACGCGCGCCTCCGCCCGGGGGATCGAGATGGAGGCCTCCTTACGTTGGCTCCTACCAACGCGGGGCCGCCGCCGTACAGCCCTACCAGGTGAAGGGCTCCAGGTCGGGTCCTGTTCCAAGAGGTTCCGATGACGGTGAAGCCACTAACACCGATCCTACGCGATGCGTCCGCCGAAACGAATCGGTTGGAAGCAGAGGACCGGCCCGCCCATGACTGGTACCGTTTCGTCCTTTCATTTCCGCCTCATCTGGTTCGTTCGTATCTGAGCCGATTTGAAATTACTGAAAAGGGTACCGTTCTGGACCCGTTTGCGGGGACCGGAACCACCGTCGTCGAGTGCAAAAAGAGATGCTTCCAAAGCGTGGGAGTCGAGGCCCATCCTATGTCTCACTTCGCGGCCGAGACGAAGACCAACTGGCGGGTCCCGCCCGACCGCTTGCGAAGTACCGCGAGGGATATTTCCGACGAAGCGCTCTCCATCCTGGAAACGAGTGGCGTTATCGATGATCCGTTGCTGCTGCGGCGGCGGCGGTCCCCGGCTGATCCGCAATCGCTGCGTGGACTTCCGCCGGCAACGGCAAAATTGCTCCTCACCAACTCCATCAGTCCACTTCCCCTGCACAAGGTGTTGGTCCTGCTGGATTGCATTACGCGCCGGTCGACGCCGGAACTTGCCGGCCCTCTACGCCTCGCCGTAGCGAGGGAGCTGGTGTCATCCATCAGCAACCTGCGTTTCGGTCCCGAGGTTGGTATCGGGCCCGCGAAGGAGGACGCGCCGGTCATTTCCGTATGGTTGTCTCGAGTGCGGCGGATGGCCGATGACTTGGAGCAACTCGGTTCGCAAGCCGAGGTTCCGTGCAAAATTCATCACGGGGATTCCCGCAAAATTCCGGAACTGCTCGAGGCTTCGTCGATCGATGCGGTGATCACCTCGCCGCCGTACCCCAACGAGAAGGATTACACCCGGACCACGCGGTTAGAGACGGTCTTGCTAGGCTTGGCCACCACCAAAGCCGAACTGCAAGCGCTGAAGCGAGGAATGCTGCTCCGCTCCAATACCCGAAACGTGTATAAGGGCGACGACGACGACCGGTGGGTGGTTGACCACCCGGAAGTGCAACGAGTGGCCGCCGACATAGAGGCACGGCGGATCGAGCTGGGAAAAACCAGCGGGTTTGAGCGTCTCTACGCTCGGGTCACCAAGCTCTACTTCGGTGGAATGGCCCGTCACCTCGCCGAACTGCGTATCGCCCTGCGTCCTGGCGCGCGCTTAGCTTACGTCGTCGGGGATCAAGCTTCGTACCTGCGAGTAATGATTCGGACCGGGCAAATCCTCGCCTCGATTGCCGAGCAACTGGGCTACACGGTCGATGCCATCGACCTGTTTCGAACTCGGCAAGCCACGGCGACCCGAACGCAGCTACGGGAGGAAATCGTGGTGCTGCGCTGGCCGGGTCCAAAATAACCCCGGCTTATGGCGCCAATTTGCGCTATTTCTTTACGGTGCAGTTGGCAGAAAGCCACTTGGCATCCACCAGGGAATCGCGCGCCGCGACATTCAACCCCACTTGTCCGTCGTACTTGACCGGCGGCTTGATCGTCTTGCCGACCCACCGGTGAATTTCGGCGTGTCCGTCGGCAAAGGAAAACCCGGCCGCGCCATTGTGGTAGGCAGCAGGCATATCAATGATATTTCCCGAAGTCGCCTCCGGCTCGACCATTTGTACGGCGAACGCCGCGTCGTTGATGCTGTCAGAGTGTTCGTCCACGAACACGAAGGTCTGGCTGGGGTTAACGATCGAAGTGTCCTTGTCGTACGTGCGATACTTGGCCGCAGGAAGCCAGCCGCCGAAGTCGAATACCTGACTCATGGAAATGCTCCGAATTCGCGGCGTGTATTTTGCTCGAACAATTTTTCCAACGGCGGCCTTATCGGCAGGGCATTTGTACACCACGAACGATTGCCCGGCATACTTGAAGAGCGGCCCATTGGTGATGAACTTGTTGTTCGTGTTGTCGGGACTACTAAAGTCCAAACCACCATCAATCCAGATCACTCGCCGAAGCGGATTCGGGTTCATAGTCAGGGAAGACACCAACACATCTTGGTAGTCTCCCGAGTACAGTTTCCAAGCCAGCATCAGCTGCTTGTTGTTGTTCATGCACTGGATGCCCTGTGCCTTGGTCTTGGCCTTGGCCAGCGCGGGCAACAACATGCCGGCAAGAATCGCGATGATCGCAATTACCACCAGCAGTTCAATCAACGTAAAACCCAACCGTCGGGCGGACCGACAGTCCGAAAGACGAGAGTGTGCGATCATCATAATGAGGATTGTATGTGGTTCGCCATACAGTTGCCCGCAAAGCGCCCCCGGGTCAATCCACGAATTCCTGCGCTCCGGGCAATTTCCGTATTTCTTACCAAAAAACTGGCATTCGATGGGCGAGTGGTGAGCACCGGCAAGCGGCCCTTGTCGCTCTGCCGTCCGGCTCTCGGGTTTGGTTATGCATCAACAGCCATCAGGGGGGACCTTAAATGGCTAATGATTCTGGTGGTCGGGGGCGCAGGCCGATTGACCAAAATATCGTGGCCCTAATCAAGACGGCAGCGCTTACACTTCCATCCGTACCAATTGGAACGAGAATCTTCCCCGCATCCCTTGGAAGACGCCGAAAGGGGTAACGTGGGATTGCTCGATGGATCCGTTTCGTGGCGCGGCATCAAGATCCTCAAATCCTACGGGGCGTCGAATCTGTGCGGTGAGGAAGGTGCCTTCGGACTTTCGTAGTTGGGTGAATCCCACGGCGGGCTGGAGTTGATTTTTTCTGCGCGTCCCGGTGACCTCAGCGCCGCTGTGGCAAATTCGATGGATTCTAGAGTTCCCCGGGTGGTGGTTTTCGATCTCGGCAAGGTGCTGCTCGATTTCGACTATTTTATCGCGGCGCAGGCGCTGAGTCCGCTCAGCCGACTCGCGGCGACCGACTTCAAGCGGGTCCTGGATCAGTCGCCGCTGTTGCAAGAGTTCGAAACCGGAGCGTTGTCGAACGAAGAGTTTTACTCCGAGGTTCGGCGGTTGACGGGTTATCGAGGAAGTTACGACCAATTTGCCGCGGCTTTCGGCGATATCTTCACGGAGATTCCACCGATGGTGGCCTTGCATCAAGACCTCAAGACGAAAGGGGTAACCACCTGGGCTTTCTCCAATACCAACGACCTCGCCATCGGGCATATCCGCCGCCAATTCCCATTTTACGGAGACTTTGCGGGAACCGTGCTCAGTCATGAAATCGGCGCGATGAAACCGAACTCGGCGAGTTACGAGGCAATCGAAGCCGCGACTGGATTCCGCGGCTCGGAGCTGCTTTACCTCGACGACCGGCCCGAGAACATCGAAGGAGCGCAGCGACGCGGCTGGCAAACGATTCACCACACGGATCCGATGGACTCGATCAAGCGAGTATGGGCCGCGCTGGGGCTGAATTAGCCGTGACCATTCAGTCCAACCCCGAATAGACACGACTCGTGGTCACTGATAAGTGAGTCCGACCAGCCGGCGTCGTCCGGCGAAAGTATCGGTCGATTGCTGTGAATTGGTGTCCCATCGTGGTTTTCCACGTTTTTCTACGGCACGGATTCGGCCGGTGTTCGCGAACCCCAGCGGAACCAACTGGCCAGCATGGGAACGAGCAGCAGCTCATTCTTGCGCCCGGTTGAAGAGTGGCTTCCCGAATCCGCCTGTCGGGCCTTCCCGCCGCGGTTCGATTTCGTTAGCTTCAGCACATGCTTCGCTTCGTCCGCTGGCTCCCCGGATTAGCTCTGTTCGT
>DLVS01000493.1 GCA_003445095.1 Verrucomicrobiales bacterium | reverse complement strand
GTAATGTGGAATGCGTAGGTAAAACCGAGTCCGAAATGGAACCACGGAAGGAAGCGGTCCCAGTGGCCCAGCCAGGTGCCCACGCCCCAAAACAGCGCCCACAGCACCGCGTAGAACGGGAAAAAATATGGCGCCAGAACGACGAGTGGGTTGCTCTTGCTCACCGTGACCGAACCGCCTTTGGAGGTCACGCGAAACGACTTGACTCGTCCCCCACACAGCCAAGTCCAAATCGCGTGAGTTAGCTCGTGGCCCACCACGTATAACCAGAGCGGCTTCGGCAGAAGGAAAAATACCGCCACCCAACTGGCGGCACCTCCGAACGTCGCCACCCAAAACGTCGCCGACGGGCCGGCCGCACGGATCACAGCAACGAGTGCCCACGTCGCACCGAAACACCAAGGAAGCAACGCGAGCCCGAGCATGACGCGCCCGAATGCGTGCAACGCCGAGGCAGAACGTTTGGCCATCGCGACGCCAGTGGGGATCAGGATTTAGGGCCGAGCGTTTCGGTCAGGGCGTCACCGGGCGGGAACAACTCTTGGATGAACCGGATGGCGTTCACATGCCCATGATTTGGTAGCCGCAGTCCACATACAACACTTGCCCCGTGATCGCCGCCGCGCCGTCGCTCGCCAGGAAAACCCCCGTTTGTCCCAGTTCGTCAGGCAGAACATTACGTTTCAACGGCGTGTGAGCTTCGTAGTGCTTCAGCATTTCGCTAAAGCCAGCAATGCCCCGAGCGGCGAGCGTGTTGACCGGACCGGCGCTGATGCAGTTCACGCGCACCTTTTTAGGTCCGAGACTGTACGCGAGATAACGCGTGCTCGCTTCGAGCGCCGCCTTGGCGACGCCCATGACGTTGTAGTGCGGAATGACTTTTTCCGAGCCGTAATAGGTCATCGCCACCACCGAGCCGCCGTTGACCATCAGCGGGGCCGCGCCTCGCGTCAGCGCGACCAGCGAATAGGCGCTAATGTCGTGAGAAATCCTAAACGCATCGCGCGTCGTGTTCAGGAAGTCGCCTTCCAAAGCTTCCTTCGGAGCGAACGCTACGGAGTGAAGCAACAAGTCCAGGCGACCGAATTTCGCGCCAACCGCCTCGAACACCGCGGCGATTTGATCGTCTTGAGAAACATCGCACGGGAGGAGCAACGTGTCGGCGCCGAACGTCCCAACCAATTCTTCAACGTTCTCTCTTAAGCGCTCGCCTTGATAGGTGAAGGCCAGCCGTGCGCCTTCGCGATGCCAAGCCTGCGCAATCGCCCAAGCGATGGACCGTTTGTTGGCGACTCCAAAGACAACTCCCAGTTTTCCGTCCAATGAACCCATGGTTCGGCGAGCAAACGCGACGGCGGGATCGAAGGCAAGTTTCTCGTCTGGCGAGCTAGGAGTCCCAGGTTGAGGTCCGCCGGCTGATATCTCGGCAATGGCCTTGAAAAGTCAGGGAGCTCGTTGCCTGGCCGAAGGCCGCTCGTGCTGAAAACACCGTCAAGCTTCGGGAGAGTCGCGGCAGGCCACCGCACAAACATCCCACCGCTAGCGCCCAATCTTCCGTTCCGACGAGGTGCGAGCCGCGACGGTTTCGGCGAAATCCACCGCGTGGCCAGTCACCACCGGCCAATCTAACTCTTTCGCCATCCGAACGGCCGCTGCGTGTCCGAGGCGACGGCGTTCCTCGGTCGGCATGGCTAACCATGCCAACACTTCAGAGGCCAGTTCTCCTCCGTTAAAGCGGGCGCTGAATTTTACCGCAGGTTCTCGCTGGAAGTATCGCCGCAAGTTTTCCAACGGCGTGCTCGCCACCGGAACGCCACAACCGAGGTACTCTACTGCCTTGGCCACAAAGGCGCAGTGAGTCCCGTTGGATTCTTCATAGGGCACCAGTCCAACCGTCGCCACGCGCACTTGCTGAGCAATTTCTGAATAAGGAACAAAGCCGATCAGCTCGATTCGAACGGGCTGGGGTCGGTGTCGCAAATCATGGGCGAAGCGCCGGAGCGTCGGCGTCTCCCGTCCGGCGAAACGAAACAGCACGTCCGAACGCTCCGCCGCGATGCGCGTCACGGCCTCACGCGCTACCGGTCCCAAGTGGTGCTGATCGAACGAGCCGTGCATCAACACGGTGGGAACCGCCGAATCGGCGATGGGCACACTCTTGTCCGGCAGTGGCTGAAACAACTGCGCATCATAGCCGTAATAAATCGGCTTCACGCGCTCGCGGAGTAAGCCCGTGGCCAAAAACCGTTCGGCGAGCGGCACGGAAACGGTGAGAATTCCATCCGCGCTGTAGCGTTTCGGCAAGGACAGTTCAAACCGCGTGAGCATCCGAACGAACGTCCGGGGCATAATCCAGCCGGGCCATGTCTCCATGAATCCGGTGAGATAATCCAGGAAGTTGAGCACGATTGGAGTTCCGAGTGGCTTCCGAAGCCGGCCGGCAGCGACTGCTGAAATCGTGTGCTGGGCGAAGAGGAGGTCAAAACGGAAGGCCGGATCGATCCCGCGCAGATTCGCGAGCCGCCCGCGAACGTGAGCGGCCAGCGCGCTCGGATACAACAAGTACTTGAGGTTGCGGGCTCGCGTGTAGCGCCCCATCTCCCAGCGAGTGAACGGATGGATGGCAATCCCAAATTCCCTGGCGATGGCGTCGCGTCCGTCGAACTCCGGACAAAACAAATGAAGTTCATGACCTCGCCGAACGAACTCGCGCACCAAATAGATCGCCTCGGCCGAGCCACCGCCACTGGCCGGATGGAAAGGTTCGTGAGTGAGGAAGGCGAGGCGCACGGCGGCCAAACTCTACCGGTTTTCCTTGGTTCTCTGCGGCATGGTTACGGCAGGGAGCGGAGGAATTTTTCGAAAATGCGAGTTCCGCGTTCGAGCTGAGCGACGGAGATCCATTCATCGCGTGTGTGCGCTTGAGCGATGTCGCCCGGACCAAATACGACGGCGGGAGTTCCCGCTTCGGCCAGGGGCGCGGCGTCGCAGAAGTAATGAACGCCCACCGTTTTCCGCCGACCCGCGATGCCGCAGAGCAAGCGTACCCACGCATGTTGCGGCGAAGTTTCGAGCGGGTGGCAGGGGGCGAGCCGGAGATTGTCGAAGGTTGCCTTTAGCCGATGCTTCCGCAGAAGCGCGGAGATTTCTCGACGCACCTGTGCCTCCGTTTCTCCAGGCAAGGTCCGTCGATCCAACGAAATCGTACAGGTATCCGGCACGATATTTGGCTGAGTGCCACCGCGAATGGAGCCGACGTTGATGGTGGGAAAACCGAGCAGCGGATGCGAACGACGCCGCAGGTGGGCGCGGTAGGTCGTTTCAAGAAGGTTTACCACGCGACTCATCGAGTGCACGGCGTTGCGGCCCAGCTGTGGCGATGCGCCATGGGCGCTGCGTCCTTGGGTCGTCAGTTGCAGCCAAACATCACCCTTATGCGCCGTGACCACTTCGAGGCGGGTCGGCTCGCCCACAATCGCGAGCGTGGCCGGCGGATGGTGTTGCGCAAAATGGCGCGAACCTAACTGGCCGTTTTCTTCGTCCACAAATCCGGCGAAGACGATTTCTGTTTCGGTGGGTCGTTTTCCGTTGCGCGCGACGGTGACGATCGCGGTCAGCATCGTTGCGACGCAGCCTTTGGTGTCACAGGCCCCGCGCCCGATGACCCGACCGCGACTGAGCCGTGGCTGGAGCAATTCGTCCAGCGCCGGCAACCCCACGGTGTCGAGGTGAGGCCCTAACACGAGACGATGCTTTGGACTTCCGCGGGGGATCAAACGAGCAACCACATTGGCACGACCCGGAACGACAGTTTGCTGTTCCACCTCTAGGCCAGCTTGGCGAGCAACTTCCATCACCTTTTCCGCCATGCGCGCTTCACCCGTGCGAGGGTCGTGCTCCGGCAGAAACGCCGGATTGACGCTCGGTATGGCAATCAGCTCCCGGAGTAGTTGGACACTGGAGGCGGGTGAACTCACGAATTGTGAAACGCTAGCCCGCCCGAACCCGAAGCGTCGAGGAACGAAACTTTCGGCGGCAGATCGTCAGGGTAGGGGGCAAAGGAAGTCCGAGTCTCGTTGCCTCACTTCCTACGGTTCACGGGCAGGCTGGACTTCCAATATTTAGACGTGAAACGAGGCCCTGAACGGATAGGGCTGCCGCGCCGCGGCGGCCTTTCGCAATGGCGTAAGGGGAAGAGTTCGACGCGTCGCTGCGAAGATCCGGCCCCGAGCTTCGCGTGGGCCGGGGACGGCGCAGCACGCCATCCCGACCACGAACGGTTCAGGGACAGCGCCGATTTCCAGAATCCGGACACGTTTTGCCGCGATGAACCGACGGGACGCTCCCTTCTGGACTGCGGCGGGAAGCGGAGCGCCACGCCGCTTTTCGCCGCCGCGCCCGGGATGTGGGCTTGGTTGAGTGTAACTAAGCTCGACGCGCATCCGGCCGCTAAAGCGCCGTCGCGCTGCCGCTTGCCGGCGCACTCCAACGTTACTGGTTCATGGACGGTACAGTAGCCCTGATGTCGCTCGAGGCTTCGCCCTTTCCGAGTCGGAGTTTTTGGACGACCATTTTGGTATGCGCGTGTTGTTGCTGAGTTCTTTGACGCTTCTCGCTGCGGTGGCTCAGTCTCCAAGCGTGGGCGTGCCTCCGCCGCCGCTTCCTCGGGAAATGCGAGGAATGTGGGTTGCGTCGGTCGGTAACCTGGATTGGCCGTCGAAGTCAGGACTATCCGTCGCTCAACAACAAGCCGAACTCCGCGCGCTACTCGACGGTGCCGCTAAGCTTAACTTGAACACCGTGTTGTTGCAGGTGCGCCCGTCCTGCGATGCCCTCTACGAGTCTACCCTGGAACCGTGGAGCGAATACCTCACCGGACGAATGGGCCAGGCGCCTACTCCCCGGTGGGATCCCCTCAAATTCGCGTGCGACGAAGCCCATGCGCGCTGCCTCGAACTCCATGCTTGGTTCAACCCCTTCCGCGCTCGCTACAGCAAGGTTCTTTCGGCGATCTCTCCCAACCACGTCATCCGCACCCATCCCGAATGGATCATTTCCTACGGATACTTTCAGTGGCTCGATCCCGGCAACCCGGCCGCGCGCGACCACGTCCAACGCGTCGTGCTCGACATCGTCCGGCGCTACGACATCGATGGCATCCACTTCGATGATTACTTCTTTCCTTACCCGGTCCGGCGGCAGGACGGCGTCTACCTGCCGTTTGCCGACGACCGAAGCTATGGTCGCTATCGGAATGAAGGAGGGAGACTCGACCGCGCGGATTGGCGACGCGACAGCGTGAACCAATTCGTGCAGTCTCTGTATCCGGCCGTTCATCAAATCAAGCCGTGGGTCAAAGTCGGCATCGGACCCTTCGGCATTTGGCGCCCCGACAATCCGCCCGGAATCAAGGGCCTCGACCAATACGCGATCCTGTATTCCGATCCGAAATTGTGGATCAACAACGGCTGGTGCGATTACCTGGCGCCCCAACTCTACTGGCCGTTATCCCAGCGCGAGCAGAGTTTCTCCCGGTTACTCCAATGGTGGGAGTCGCAGAATCTCCACCACCGCCTCATGGTCCCCGGCTTGAACAGTGCGAAAATCGGGGACGACCGACAATCCACCGATATCGCCAACCAAGTCCGCATCAGTCGAAATTTGAAGGCCGATGGGGTGATCTTCTGGAACGCCAGCAGTCTGCGTAACAATCTGGGAGGAGTTGCCAGCGGATTGACGCGCGAGTTGTTTGCCCGGGCGGCGTTGGTGCCAGCCACTCCTTGGTTGGGAACCAACGCGCCCGCCGCGCCCACGATGACGACCGAATTTAGCCAAGATAACCTGATTCTGACCGTTCGCTGGCAACCCAACACCAACCATGTGAATCGCTGTATTGTTTTTCGAAGTCGGGTGGGCAACCAATGGCAAGATGACGTGCCGTTGGCGCCCCAGGTTACCGAACGAGTTTTCGACCGTCGCCGCAGTGTGGCCATTCCCGACGAGATCCATTTGGTGCCCATCGGCCGAACCGGCCTGCCCGGCGAAGCCGCGGCTTGGCGGAAGCCGTAGTAGGGGCACACTCCCTCCCCTGAGCTTCCGCTAAAACTCCGTGCCAAACGGATCCCTTCCCGGGCTTCGCACGTCTCGATAGGCTCAACGCTGTGAGGCGACCATTCTTCATTCTGCCGTTGCTGCTGGGATTGGCGGCGGTGGCCCAAACCCCGCGAGGATATTACCGATTTCCAGCACTCCACGGAGACACGATCGTGTTCACGGCGGAAGGCGACTTGTGGAAGGTGGGTACCGCGGGAGGCGTGGCCCAACGTCTGACTTCACACCCGGGCAATGAACAGTACGCATGCCTGTCGCCCGATGGATCGACCATCGCCTTTGCAGCGGAATACGAAGGTCCGAACGAAGTGTATACCATGCCGGTCGGCGGAGGCTTGCCCTTCCGACATACGTTCGACGGCAGTGAACCGAAGGTGATCGGTTGGACTCCCGATCAACGCGTGCTGTTTCGAACCGTGAAACAATCCACTCTTCCTAACTCCCAACTCATGCGGCTGGACCCAAGGACGAGTACCGCCGAACTGCTGCCCCTGGCCCAAGCCGCCGAGGGCGTGTTCGGCCCGGAGAATCGGACGCTCTTCTTTACCCGCCTGCCCAAACAAGGGAGCAGCACCAAGCGTTATCAAGGTGGGTGGATCGAGAATCTGTGGCGCTACACCGTCGGCGAAGCCGAAGCTGCGCCGCTCGCTACAGACTTCCAAGGCACCAGTCGCAATCCTATGTGGTGGCAGGGGCGCGTCTATTTCATCAGTGACCGTGATGGGATCATGAACGTGTGGTCGATGACGCCCGAAGGCACAGACCTCAAACAACACACCCGCCATGCCGGGTTCGACGTTCAATCGGCCGCCCTTCAAGGCGGACGCATCGTCTATTCCCGCGCCGGCGATTTGCATTTGTT
>DLVS01000494.1 GCA_003445095.1 Verrucomicrobiales bacterium | reverse complement strand
TCCACGAAGGCGGCTGATTGAACACCCGGCAATGCACGCACCGCTGCCACGGCCTGTTGGAAGAACGCCGCCCGGCGCGAATCGTCGGGATACTTATAGCCCGGCAAACTGAGTTCCATCGTGAGGACATTTTCAGGATCCAATCCGACCGGGACGGCCTGCAGGCGGGTGAAGCTGCGCAACAACAATCCCGCCGCCACCAACAGAACGAGGGCCAACGCAACTTCGCCGACGATCAACACGCGGCGGCCCCAGCCACGACCCACGCCCGCCGCTTCGCTGCGTCCGCCTTCTTTCAACGCCTCGGTCGAATCACTGTTCGCCAGTTGCCAAGCCGGTGCGAGGCCAAACAGGAATCCCGTGGCTACGGCCACTCCCAGCGAGAACGCTAAGACCGTCGAGTCGATACTCAACGTCACTAATTGGCTGATCTCGGCCGGCAGCAACCGGGACAGCGCCGCAACGCCCCAATAAGCCAGTAAGAGTCCGGCGAGGCCGCCGCCGCCGGCGAGCAGCAAGCTTTCGGTGAGCAACTGGCGGAGCAACTGCCCTCGTCCTGCGCCGAGCGCCAGTCGAACCGCGATTTCCTTTCGCCGTTCTGCTGCGCGCGCCAGCAGAAGATTCGTGACGTTGGTGCAAGCAATCAGCAGCACGAACAACACCGCGCCCAAGAGCGTGGCGAGAGCGGTGCGGACGCTCGGACCGGCCAGGCGTTCTTGCAGCGCCATCACCGTGACGCTGTTGCCGGTGTTGCTGTCGGGATACTCCGTCGCCAACCGAGAAGCCACCGTCTCTAGTCCCCGACGCGCCGCCGAGAGATCCACACCGTCCTTCAGGCGCCCGACGACATAGATCCCGGGATGCCAGTCCCGCGTTTCCGTCCATTCGGCCTTGTATCCAATGGGGGTCCACAACTCGACGCGCTGCGGAAATTGGAAGCCCGCCGGCATGATGCCCACGACGGTGTAAGCTTCGCCGTCGAGCGAAACCGTCCGATTGAGCATCGCCGGGTCCGCTCCAAATCGTCGGCGCCATAAGCCTTCGCTCAACACCGCAACGCGGTCGGCCCCGACCTTGTCTTCATCGGGCGTGAACACGCGACCCCGTAATGGAGAAACCCCTAGAGTCGGAAAAAAACTCGCGGATACCTGCAACCCGACTACTCGCTCCGGCCGACCGGTTCCGGTGAGATTCCAGTCTTCGTTGCGAAACGCGGCCAAGCCTTCGAATGCATCCTGCTGCTTCTGCCAATCGAGGAAGTTGGGATAGGCGACCGACATGTTGTCCATGTCCTTGGACTTTTCCGAAACGAACACCAGCCGCTCAGGTGCCTTGAATGGCGGCGGCCGCAGGAGGACCGCGTTAATGACACTGAAAATCGCGGTATTCGCCCCGATTCCCAGCGCCAGCGTGACGATCGCCACGAGCGAAAAGCCGGAGTTCTTGGTCAGTTGGCGGGCGGCAAAACGCAGGTCGTTCATAGCTTGAAGTAAAGAGCATCAATGGGCGCCGGATTGTTTCAGCAATTTTTCGATCTCCGGGTGCCCCCGCCGAGTCGCCCAGGCTAATGGGGTGGCCCACGGTGGGTCTTCTGGGAGATTTGGCTTGGACCCGCGCTGCAAGAGAAGCTCCACCATTTTGAGCTGACCAAACTTCGCCGCCCAGCCGAGTGGCGTGGAACAGATGTCTTCGTCGCGCGCGTGTAAATCTGCGCCATGGTCGAGGAAAATCGCGGCCTGCTCTTGATCGCCTTTCCGCGCGAACTCATGCAAAGGAGTAATTTCGAGCCAATCCCGCGCACTCGGGTTCATGCCGTGTTGAAACAATAGCGCATTCAAAGCACGAGTCTTCGCTCCCACCGACCAAGCGGGAAACGTGACGCGCCGCGGAAGATCGGACTGATACCTAAGCATCAGACGGACAAATGCCTCATGGCCTTGTCCTGCGGCGTTAGCCAACGCGCTGGGATCATTAGCCAGGGCCGGATTGGCGGAGAAGACCGCGGCAGCCGTTTGAATATCATTGTAGTGCGCGAGCAGATGCATGGCGCGCGCCGCCCCGTAAGAACAAAGCAACTCCAACATCTGCTGATCGCCATTCGAAATGACCCGACTCAAGGTGTCCGCCGAACTTTCCACCTCAACATTGGGGTAGGCACCGCGCTCAAGCAGGAGCTTGGCGACTTCGAAGTGGCGGTTGGTTGCGGCCGAGTACAAGGCATGGCCACGCGGCGCGATGCCCTCCTCCGGCAAGTTGGGATCAGCACCACGGTCGAGCAGCAACTTCACGACCTCGAAATGCCCCGCGGCCGCCGCATTGCGGATCGCAGTTCCGGAACACGCATAATAGGTCACATAGTCTGAAGGCCGGTTGACCAACGTAGGGTCTTGATCGAGCAGTTCCTTCACCCGGGCTAAGTCGCCGATGTGTGCCGCCGTGCAGATATCGCACTCGGCTCCGCGGGAACGAAGGTGTTCCAGCACCGCGCGGGGTGTCGTGGGATGATCTTGGGGTACGTCGCGCCAGCCGCGATGATGGTAATCGCCGTTGGTGAGCTGAATTGGTCGGGCGCCATCGGTGCGTTTGGCATTGATATCAGCGCCCCGGGCAAGCAACTCGTTGATTACGTCAAGCTGCCTGGTCATGACTGCCCAATGGATCGGCTGATTGCCTCGAGCATCGCCGACGTGCAACAGGTCGGGAGAGGAATCGAGCAGGCTTCGAACGAGAGTCAGATCACCGGCGCGAATGGCTGCCGCGACGGGCTCCCCTTTGGCAGAAGCGCCGTGGCCGTCGGATAGCTTCGTTTCCAGCAAAACCGTCATCTCGGCGTAACCACGGTCGCGAGCGATCTCGAGCAGGCTGTCGTTAACTGCCAATCCCGTGGGATCGGGATCGCGGTCGAGCAAGAATTCGGTCACCGCCAATCGATTTTCCCGAACCGCGAAATAGAGCGGCTTACGATAGTGGAAGTGACAGCGGACGATCGCTGGATCCTGGGCCACCAGATTTTTGACCGCCAACAAGTCTCCTTCGACGCAAGCACAAAACAACCGCCAAACATCCGTGCCGCGGCCGGTGGACCACACCAGCGGTTTGTCTCGCTTCAATTCCTCGGGTTGGCGCATAGGCGAAGTCTAGTAGGCGAACTTCGGCCGGTGGATAGCAAGTTGATGTTCGGGTAGGGCCGTCGCGCTGTCGCGCTGCGACGACCCTACGCTGGAGGCGGTGCCTTTTGCACTCGCGCGATGGAGGAAATTGAAGCGTCACCGCGAACGGCCGTCCCGGAGCTGCGCCCGGACCGGGGACGGCGCAGCGCACCATCCCTACCGTTTGAATGGTTTATCGGACGAAATGATTTCCGAGTGCCGGCCGGAAATTCCTCTCTCTTTTGTTTTCCGTTCTCCCCAAA
>DLVS01000133.1 GCA_003445095.1 Verrucomicrobiales bacterium | reverse complement strand
TTTTTCACTTTTTTTTTTTTTTTCAAGCAAATGAATCCCGACATGGTCGGCTTTGACTTCTCGTTCGAGCAGAATGGCGCTGCTAACCCCGAAGTGCATCTGGCCGACATGAACGGCGATCGCCTGCAAGACTTAGTCTATCTCGAACTGAGCGGCAGCGGAATTTGCGCCACGCTGACCGTCCGTTATTGGCCGTATTGCGCGATCGGACGCTGGGGCGAAATGCGCGTAATGAGCCTCGCCACCGGTGATGCATTCCAAGTTGACCACTTCGATCTCCGCGACCTGTTGGTCCAAGATTTGACTGGCGACGGCCTCGCTGATATCGCGCTGCTGCACAGCGACGGAGGTTCAAGTTCCTGGCTCGAACTGCGGATCAACATCGCCGGGCGCCAGTGGTCCACTCCGTTTACTCACGCGAATCTGCCGCGTTATCTGCCGCGAGACATGTTTGCGCCGACCACGTTCCGCCAAGCCGACCTCAACGCCAACGGTTCGACCGATCTCATTTGGTGCAATACTGGAATAGAGAACTCGTTCTATTGGCTGGATCTGCTTCCCGGGGGAAAGCCCAACCTGCTGACGCGAATCGACAACAGTCTCGGCAAGGTCACCGAGATCACCTATGGAAATGCCGTCGATGACCTGATCCGTGCTCGTGAATCCCAGCATCCCTGGCAGACCTGGTGTCCCTTTCCCCTTCAAGTCGTCCGGCGTATCCGCACCACCTGCGGCTTCGACCTCGATGGCGTGCACGACTCCGACTTGGGAACCACCGACCAGTACCTCAGCGAATTTCGCTATCGCGACGCCTATTTCGATGGGTTCGAGCGAGAATTTCGAGGATTCGCTTTTGCTGAGCGCATCGACTATGGCGACGACGTCATCGCCGCGACGAACTTGGTGACGAGTCCAATGGGCGACAGTTGGGGAGAAGGGTTGGTGCGGGCCCCAGGTTGGAATCCGACAAATAGTCCCACCGGACAGGTCAGCAGTCCGACTCTGGTAACCCGGTTCCGTTACTTGACTGGCGCCGCCGACGGCCGTGACAACGACGAGTATCCTTTGGGATGGAATGGCGCTCTTCCCGTGGACGAAATCTCCGAAGAAGGCGGGCGTGAGGAAGAAATCCTGAAGGGTCGCCAAGTGTGGGAAGAGAAACTCGACCCTTGGGTGCTTTACAACACTGACGACGGCGCGGACTTCGACCGAGGCTGCTGGAGCGTTTTCAATTCTGTCAACGCGGCGGAGCGAGTCCGAATGACCCCTGATCAATACGTCTATTCGCGGATCCGCCAGGAGTGGCAAATTCGACGGCTTTATCGACCTATCGATCCCGCGCTCGCGCCGCCGGGACGTTTCGCGTCGGCTTCGCCTGAGGTTGGGGTTCGGGACGGTCAGGGCGGTTCGGGTCGCTCCGTCTCCTTTGCCTTCGTCTCCTCTGTTACCAAAGAAATCATTGAAGCGAATGGCCTCCTTCAAATCGCCTTGGCGCACCCCCCGCGTCCGCCGCGCGTTACGGCGAAGGCCAGCGACTATGATGATTTCGGCAATCTCACCCTCCAGCGCGACTTCGGAGTCGTCGCTCCTGGGGACTACGACGATGAACGATTCTCATCCACTGAGTATTCACATGGTGGCGAAGCCCTACATCGTTGGATCATTGACAAGCCGGCGCGTATGCGAGTCACGGACGAGAACGGAGTGTTCGTTTCGGAGACAAGGAACTTCTACGACGGCCCTGCCTTCCAGGGGCTTCCGCTCGGGACGATCGGCGACCGCGCCCTATTGCATCGAGTCGAACAAATCGTTACCGACTCCGCCGCGCTTCCGGCCCTTACGGATCAGTCCGATCGCCCGGGCGATCCACGTCTGCCCGCAGGATCGGTGGTACAGAAGGTTCGCTCTCAATATGACCCGTTCGGCAACAGCATCGCCACCCTCGATCCATTGGGTACTCCGGGAAACCTCGCCGCGGGCCATGCCCGGCGCATTGATTACGACACCGCGTTCCGAACCTATCCGGTAAACGAAACCATCGTGGTAGGCGGTGCTAACGCTGATCTTGTCATTTCCGCCGACTACGACCTCGGGTTCGGCGTCATCACCAGTTCCACGGACTTCAATGGCAACCTCACCCGCTACGAGTACGACAGTTTTGCTCGACTCGTGGCCATCGTAAAACCGTTGGATAGCCCAGCCTTCCCGACTGCGACCTACGAATACTCGCCCGCTGACCCGAATCGCAGCCGCGTGTATCAATACGACCGCGCGGGAAATCTCACCCTCAGTTCTTCCGGTAGCATCCGCGCTTCCAGCCGCGTGATGACGCGCTTGCGCGAAGTGGCCAGCCAGCCCGGCGCGCATGTAATGGTCTCTTACACCGACGGCTGTGGGCGAAAACTGGCCGAGGCTAAGGAAAGCGATACCGCCGGGCGGTGGATTATCAGCGGAGCACAATCTTACAACCGCCGAATGGGGATGCAGTCCGAATGGCTTCCCTATGAAATCGAGGCTGGCGCCGATGATTCCAGCCCGCCGCATTTCGGCCAGGTTTGGCCCACCGGGCGGCCGCCCACGGCGAGCTTGAATGGCGATCCCGTTGTCAAAACCGACAAACGTGCCGATCCGACCGGGCGCGAAATCATCACGATCAATCCTCCCGAAACGTTTACCCTTTTGACGAATGAACTCACTCGCGCTCGCGCAATCACGCAAATCCTCCCGTTGGAAAGGCGCCTTTTTGATGAAAACGACAGCGATCCTGCGTCTCCATATCATGATACCCCGATGGTCCAGTGCTTAGACGGACTGGGTCGTCTGATCAAAGTTCTCGAAGTCGTGCGCTTGAATGACGACGGCACGCCGAGTGGCACGATCAAGGAATGGCCCACTGAATACCAATACGACCTCAACGACAACCTCACCCACATTACCGATAGCCAAAGCAACCAGAAGTGGTTTCGCTACGATGGCCTGCAGCGAAAGCTCTTCATGAACGACCCCGACCGGGGCGTAATGATTTACACTTACGACGCCGCCTCGAATCTCCGCGAGACCGTTGACGCCAAATCTCAGCACATCCAATACACCTACGACGGCGTGAACCGCCTGCTCTCCGAGGACTACCTCGACGCCTTGGGGCGTACGCCGGATGTCTTGTACCACTATGACGTCCCCGACTCGAATGTCCCCGTGGGCGACGGCACCTATGCCAGCGGCAATAACACCAAGGGAATGTTGGCGTGGGCACAAGACCTTTCCGGAGAGGAACACACCTCTTACGATTCCCGTGGCCGCGTCGAATCTGTCATCAAACGCATCCCCGACCCACAATTCCTCTCGACCCTCAGCTCTCAGCCCTCAACTCCGCTCGTCAGCTATCGCACCGGCTACGCTTACGACTCGCTTGATCGCGCGACCACGTTGACCTATCCGGACAACGACCAGATCGGCTACGCCTACAATGCCCGGAATCTTCTGCAAAAAATCATCGGTGGCGTGAACGGCCTGACCCGAGGCGGCCTCGTCATCTCCAACATTCTCTATCAGCCGTCCGACCAGTTGGCGTGGATTGACTACGGTAACGGGGTGCGTACCACCTACGGCTACGACCCTCGACTCCGACTCAACTCGCTCCTCACGGTCTCTCAACCCTCAACCCTCAACTCTCAATTAATAAACTTCACCTACGACTTCGACGGCGTTTCCAACATCAGGTCCATTTCCGACAACCGCCCGGCCTCCGCCGTGCCGCTGGATGACCCGCGCCGCAACACCCAAGTATTTGCATACGATGACCTCTACCGCATCACCCGCGCGACGTACAATTCCTTAACCCTCAACTCTCCTCCCTCAACCAATTTCATTAGCTACAGCTACGACCGCATCGGCAACATGCTCGCGCAACACTCCGACATCGTGCATTTGGAAAAGGGACTTTCTGTCACCGACCTCGGCGACATGAGTTATGGAGGGAGTACGGGAAAGTCCGGTAGAATCGGTCGCGCCTCAAGCGCTTCACCGGGCCCCCACGCGCTCACTTCACTCGCAAATCGCAAATCGCAAATCGCAAATCGAGAATATCCCTACGATGCCAACGGCAACATGACCCTCATTGACGGCCTAACCAACACCTGGGACTTCAAGGATCGCCTCATTGCCGTGGAAAACTCCGAGATGCGCGCCGAATATACCTACGACTACGCCGACCGCCGCATCATCAAACGCGTCGCTAAAAAGAGCTCCCTATCCGCTGGGGGAGAGGCCCGGGGTGAGGTGGAATCCGTTCTCTATCCCGACAAATACTTCGAAGTCCGCGAGCACGATGCGCCCACCAAATACGTTTGGAACGGCAACACCCGCGTGGCACGCGTGACCGGTTCATTCACCACCAACCAGCGCGTCCAACGCTTCCGCCTCTGGCCCGGCTGGAACCTCGTCTCCCTCGCCGTCACCGTCACCGTCACCAATGCGCTCAATCAACTCCGCAGTTCTGCTTCCCTCTCCGCCACGGGGGAAGAGGGCCTGGGTGAGGGGGTTCTGCCTGCAGCCGTGCAATGGAACTCGGCTACCGGCTCTTGGCTATCGGTTATCCCGACAGACGCTCTGCCCGCCGGCACAGTGCTCTGGATCAACGCCGCGACGAACTGCACCGCTCAAGTCACCGGCGCATACACCGACCCCCTGAATCGCACCGCCCCTGCCGGCGCAAGTTTCCAGCCCGGCGCGGGACTGGAAGAACTCCCTATCTTAGGGGTGAGGGCGGACATTGCCCTCTGGAAATTTGACGGAGCGATTCAGACCTGGCGCGTCCACTACGCGACCAACTTGACCAGTCAATCCGATTTCCCGGCAACACTGGCCGTGGGCGATGGCTTCATGGCACCGACGGATGCTCCAACAACGCTGGAAGTGCCGGCAAGCGAGTTGCGAATTCGCTATTACCATCAAGACCACCTTGGTTCGGCAAGCGTAGTAACGGACTCACAAGGTTCCCGGATTGCAGACCGCTATTTCTACGCGTTCGGTCATTCCCGGGCTAACGCTAATCAGAGCAATATCACGGAGATCTACACATTTACTCAAAAGGAAACCGATCAAGAAAGCCTATTGGAGTATTTTGGAGCTCGATTCAGATGCCCTGGCATGTCCAGATTTACGAGCGTGGACAGACTCTATGAAAATGCTGACTCACTGGATAGGGGTAGGCTAGTGCGATTCTTGTCCACCCCACAAATGCTAAATCTTTACTCTTACTGCATCAATCGACCGGTGAATTCTATCGATCCCAACGGACTCGACTGGCTGAAGTACACAGGAACAAAGCTTATTTGGTACGCTGGGAACAAAGGCGACACCAGCAAGCCGCTTGATACGTTCAAAGCTACCTCTGGAATTCCGGGTATGCAATCGGCGATGTTTCAGAACAAGAAGGCGGGCCTGGCGAGCGGGGGACCATTGCCTGAGGGTTCTTACAAGATCAACTTGCGTCCATCTCCGGACCGAACGGCGCCTGTCGATTCCAGAACAGGCGAGATCACTAGGAGCAAAGAGCGAGGAATCGAACAGATTCCAGAGAAAGCCTGCAGGACGGACGGGCAATGTTTCACCTATGGGGCGCAAGGAACTGAGGGAGATTGGGGAAATCGACGCGCCGCTCTTGAACCCGATAGCGGGAATAAAATGTATGGGCGCGGAGATTTTTATGTGCATGACTCAGACAAGGGATATACTCATGGCTGCATTGAAACCGAGTCTCGGTTTTTCAGTAAATTATTAGAATACAGGACGACTAGCTCTGATACGACTCTTGATGTCGTAGTTGACTATCCAAAAGGGAATGCATCAACATATGGAGAAACCGACAAAAACCAGAAATAAGACCCTCTTTCGTTCGCTGCTTGATAAGCAAGCCGAGTTGTTGTTGACGCTTTGGATTCCTTGCGCGCGCAGACCAGTACGACTACTGCCCCGTCAATCACTAGTGCCAGCATGTTACTATTCACCCATAAACTTAACGGCCATTTGCCAGTTATTTTGCCAGAGAATCAGGGATTTGAAGACAGCTATAAAAATGCGGTTGTGGCGCGGGACTTTGGCGATTCCAGACCATGCCCGCACCAAACTCCCGGACTGCTCGCGAGTAGGGCTTACAATGACTGTGGATTTGCCGAAATTCACGAATGACAAGACCGGAACAATCCGCCTATCATCCCTCCAGTTCGCCTTGAATGCTCTACTTCACACGGCGTTTGGAATGGTCTGCTTGGATTCGGCAAATCGATGCTTTGTTCCAAGTTGTCGACGACCACCTGGACAGCGGACTGAAAAGTTCCCAAGGAGTTTCCAATGAACATCAGTCCGATTCGGACGATCGCACTATGGTCGATTGCCTTCAGTGCTGGTTTTCAACTTTGCATAGGTCAACCTGTGCCGGCGATTCCAGAACCTGGTTTGGTGGTGTACGGCCAGGTGCTCGATAGCGCCACGCGAAATCCAGTTCAGGCCTCAGCGGTGGCCTTGAACGTCCAAGGCGGGGGTAACTCGGCGAACGTTCCGGCGCGAATGATCGTGGTGAATCGCCAAGTCTTTTATGTAGCCAGAATTCCCTTCGAAACGCGCGCGGTGGCGGGCCAAACATTTCAGCCGACCCCGAACTCCCTCGCTCTAACCTCAGGCCAAACGCCTTACACGCGTTCGGCGACCTGCGACCAGCAGGCTGCGGCCTTTGTTAACCCCGCTGCCGCCAATTTTACCTTTGGCGCCAGTTCTGGCCCGGGCGGCCCGGGTCGCGGCCGGGTCGAACGTCTCGACCTTTTGGTCGAGGGCAAAGCTCCGACTCTCTACGACAGCGACGGCGATGGAGTTCCGGACTTCGCTGAGATCGAGAGTGGAACAAATCCGTTTGACCGAACCGACTATCCCCTCTGGTTGTCATCGGACATCGAAATCACAGGGGAGGGACTGAAGATCAAGTGGGCGAGCAAAGAGGGCAAGACGTACACCGTAAGACGCGCAGACTCCCTCACTGGGAGTTTCCAAGTTCGGCCAGGCGGCGATGCTATCCAGTCGATGGGAATACAAACCTTTTACACAGATTCGGACGCCGGCGGCCCAGGCCCCTACTTCTACTGGATTACGGAAGACTAAGTGTCCATCGAGTCAGGGTGATTACATGAGCGACTTCTGCGATGGATCCCTACTTTCTGACGTCCCGCAACGAGTCCATCGCCTGTTGGAGTAGTTCATTGGCCAGGGTCAGCCGAGTGAACTGGGCACAGGGTGGAACCGAATTCAGGAGGTCCTTCACGGCATTCATGGCATCCGTGAGGCGAGCATGATCGGGGTCGGACAAATGTACCTCGTTCCAACGGGCCATCTCCCCGGAATCGACCAATCCCCGCCGGAGTTTCTCCTCGGAAACGAACCCCTGCATCCAGCCGCTGAATGCTTGGGCGACTGCGGCTGCCCGTTCGCCGTCGAGACTGTCCTTCAACCGCCACAGATTGAGGGCGTGGTGTCCGTTGAAGAGCGACCAAACGAAGCGGCGCAAGTGTTGGCTGGTCGGGGATTCGGGATTCTGCCGGATGCTTTCACCAACTTGGTGGAGCGCCTCTTCGGCTGCGCTTTGTTGGACGGCCCGAAAGGCCACCTCCTCCGGCGAAAGGAATCCGGGTGTGGAAAGGATTTGAGTTAGCACAAAACAGATGGCTTTCGGTCCGACCTCGGAGAGATCTGATCGCCACGACTTGCCGCTGTCGGCGGGCGTGGCGATGAGCTGCTGTCCCTCAAATCGGAGCAGCGCCCGCCCGTTGGAGAATGAGTTCACTCCATTGCGCTGAAATCCGCGCAACCGAAGGAATTCACTGAGCCAGGGTTGTTGGGCCAGACCATTCTCGTGGAGTTGAGGCATCATTCCAGGGTGTTTACCACAGATCGTCTGGTGCTGGGTAGAGGCGTTGGAGTAATCCCCGCCTATCCGCCCGGGACCCGGCTCGAATGCGGCTCTATTCCTTGAACGCGTACGCCTTTCGCATTCACCGGCGGCGGCAAGACTTCCTCATTCTCGCCGTTACCCGCACCGGAGCTTGCTGAACGCGGGTTTATTAATCCCAGGCTGTAGCCTCCAAACTCCTCAGAGCGAAGTCCTCCAGAATCTTCTGCCTGGTGGCCTCGGCAAGGCTTCCCCCTTCGCGCAGCAGCCTTTGTTCGAACAAACCGGCCGAAGCCAAGGCCTCATGTTCAAGATGCGAGCGTTCTTCGTCCGACAGTGAGGCCCAAAAACTGGACGCGGCGTCGCGGCGGGCGGCGAGCCTGCCTTCTTCCCGCTGGCGTTCCTTTTCAAGCTGAGCTTGACGTCGGTCCTCGGCGGCTTTGGCTCGGGCCGCGGCATCGGCGACTTGTTGGCGGCTTTTGAATTCTCGGGGCGCGACGTACTCACCCCGAATCGCGCTCACCAAATATCCGGGCGGATTGCGTTCCACGCGGGGGTCCTTGCGCGCCACCAGCCAATCCAAGACTTCGAGTTGTTGTTCGATCTTTTCGCTCGGAAACTCGCGGACAAGATCGCTTGAGGTCGAAGGGGTCACTCCCCGTTGGACCAAGGCCTGCCGCAGATTTTCGTTGGCAGCGACGTCGGTAGTACGCTTATCCGCCGAGTGCGGGCGGGACCGTTCGAAAGCGACGCGCCATTCGCCACAGCTCACTCGGCGAAATCGCACTTCGTCAGTCAGTGGCGTCAGGAAGCCTTTGGATTCGAGCTCGGCGATGGCGGGCCGAAGTTTGCGCTTCAAATTGGCTGTGTCGTAGGAGCGCGCGAGCCCCACGTGCGCCCAGCAAAGCTCTTGGAGATGAAACTCCCACAGCGTTCGGTGGAAGAACCGCTTGTCCAGAAACCGGTACAGCCGTTTGGCGACCGGGCTGTCGAGTCTCTTGTAAAAATCAAAGTCCAGACTCTTGAGGTTCCCAGCCGAGAAGCTCCGAAAGACGACTTCGTTCCAGCTAAAGGTGGATTGGAAAAGCTCCGTCTGGCCAGCACGCTGCGCAGCTCGGCGTTCGCGATCCACCAAGGTGACGTTGTCGAGGAGATGGAATTTTTCATCCACCCAGCACTCGTTTTTGCGATCCCACCAGGCGTTCTGATAGTACAGGGTCACGCCCATCCACCGGTTAAGAGATTTCTCGATGCGCTCGTAACTCTTGCCTTCGGGCCGCCAGCCCAATAGTTGGATCAGTTGGTAGCGCGTAAAGGTCACGGTGCGGCTGGAGAATCCCTGAAGCCGAGAGAGCTGAACCAAACCAAGAATGACCTCGTCGTCCCGCGCGGTGGGTAGGCCGTAGGCGTCTGCCGCGGTGATGAGGAGTTGACGCGGAACCATTTCACCGCGATTGCGATCCCACACGCGGTCTTCGAAAACCATGGTCTTTTGTTCCGGATCCAATCGATCGGCAATGGCCGAAAGCGGAAACTCCGCCAAATTCATCTCGTCTTTGCCGTCAGATTGCCGCGGCGGTTCTTCCAGCTCCTCGTTCAAATCCCCTCCCCCCAAGATTCGCGCGCAACAACACGCTCCTGTTGTTGTACTATTACATAGTTAATACAACACTTAGAAGTTATACGCCTAGAATGGCCCAAAGATCAACGGGTTATTCCACAGTTTACTGTCTCAACTCACGATGTTTCCTGTTTCACTTCCCCGTAGCCGCCTGCTTCATTTCCCTTGAGTTGCTGTCTCGCGGCACGGCAAAGGTCGGTCTCGTGGCACTCTAAATCGCTGTTTCATTCCCCACTATCGAACTGTCTCACTTCACGGTAGTCACCTGTTCCATTTCCCCGTGGTTGGCTGTCTCAGTTCCCTCTACCTCCGGGTTGTAGCTCTCAACCCTCGACGCGGGCGTGGCGACAAGCTTCCGCGTAGGCCTGCATTCATGGCGTCCCGCGTGGCAGCGCGCTAAAACGTGGCAGCCTGCAAGTTCTGAAGTCGCCTCTCGGGCAACATTGCCATCGCTCAGGCAAACTTGCCGTTCAGTTTTTAAGCCAGCTTCATCAACTGTGGGAAGGCTGGAAGAATGGCGGGCGAGCAGTCGCACAGGCTCTCGGGCGTGGCCTCCTGATGACCGGCTAGCGATCAATGCGACTGCCGCCATTGCTCGCATGCTGGCATGCGAGCATGAATGCCAGCATGCGAATCGACCGGCCGTGTTTTCGGCGCTGCTGGTCAGCTAGGCCCTGAAATTCAGAACGCAAGCTATCCCGTTTTCCAAATACTCCCATCAGCGAGCGCCTGTCTCAAATCACCGTAGTTTCCTGTCTCCACTCCCTCCCAGTTGCTGGCATGCAAGCGAGCGAGCATGCCAGCCCGCTCGTGTGCCGTGAAGTTGGTTGGAAGCCGTGCGCGCAGACGATCTTGCCCCCTTGTGGGTCGGGTATGAGGCATGATAGCAAGACATCATGGGGAAAGTTGTTGCATTCACAAATCCGAAGGGCGGGGTGGGGAAGTCCACCTTGTCCGTGCATCTGGCCGCCCGGCTTTGGGAGAAGGGGAGCAAAGTCGCCCTCGTTGATGCCGACGTTCAAGGTTCTTCCTCGGACTGGATCCGCGAGGCGATTCCGGAATTGGAGCTGATTCGGCTCCAGTCCCCAGACGAGATGCTGGAGGAAATCCCGCAACTAAAAACGCGGTTTGACCACATTGTGATCGACGGTCCGGCAGGGCTCTCGGATGTGACCCGCGCGGCGCTCTTTGTAACCGACGTCTCCTTCCTACCGTGCGGCCCCTCGGCGCTGGATCTCCGGGCGGCCAATAACGTGATTCGTGTCTTAAGACAGGCGCAAGCCATTCGCCAAGGACCGCCGGTCGCGGTGCTCATTCCGAACAAACTCCAAGCTCGTTACCGCTTAAGCAGGGAACTGGTCGAAATCGGGCGGACGCTCGGAATTCCGGTGATGAGCGGGCTGCGCCTGTTGCAGGCGTATGCCGATGCGGCAGGACAGGGGAAGGTGGTGTGGCGCATGGGCGCGGGAGCTGAAGCGGCGACCTGCGAAATGAATCAGTTTTTAGAGGAGCTCGTCCGCGTATGAATGAACGAAAGTCGTTAAGTGAAGCTTTGGAATCAGCTAATCTGCCGCAGGAGGCCTTGCTGGTGATCCAAGGGGGAGTCGGGCGCACCACGCCTGAGCCGGAGAAGTTGGTTAAACCGAAGTCTCCAGCGGTAGCCAAAGGAAATAAGTCCCGCGAGCCAGCGGAACCGGTTGCGAATATGCCGACGCCGACGCGGGGACTGGTTTCACTCTCGGTTCGGGTTCAGTCGAAGCTCGCCGATCACCTGCTGAAAGTGGCATTCGGAAGAAAACTCCAAAGAACTGCGCCATTCACTCAACAAGACATCGTCACCGAAGCGGTGCTCCAGTGGTTGGATCGCAATGGGTACGCCTTTGGCGAGGAGTAGTACTGCGGCGAAATCCTCGGGGAATCGCGACGAATCTCCCGGGAAACGTGAGGCCGCAGGAGCCTATTTGATTAGGATGATGCTCGATGAAACCACCACTGTCTTATTACCAATCGCTTATTGATTCCACGACGGTGAACATCGTGAAGAATTATTTCAACAACCCGCGGTCTGAGATCTTGACCTTGGTCCACGTGAAACATGAGGCCGATCTGGCCAAGGTCGCGCAAACCCTTTCCCACCAGGACCCGCTGGACGGGGCGGGCGGTAAGATCCCGACAGAACTGAAGCCACTCGTCGAGAAAGGTGAGCTGAAGCTTTCATATTCCGACCCGAAACTCACCAGCAACGACCGATCCAACGTCGATTCGAGCAAGATTCCGGGACAAGCGGAATGTTCCGTGATTTACGCGCCACCTTTCTACGTGATGCACACTCCTGGCCTCTTCGAATGGCATGACCAGCAACAGAGTTCGCAAAACAAAGAGGCACGGTCGCAATCGTCGCCCTCGTCTCAACAACCTTCGCAAAGCAAGAGCCAGGAACAGGGTCGATGAATGGGCCTCCACAGACCTCGGTGGTTTGGGGAGGAAAAGCTCGGTTTCTACTCCAATCCCCGATTTTCAGTACTCGACTTTGAACGTGGGCGAATCCTGAGGCCGGTGCCGGCGTTTGTCATAGAGTTGAGTGGTGGTGATGGCGCTGTGTCCGAGCCAATCCCGCACGCGGGCGATATCGGCGCCGTGTTCCAGCGCATTGGTCGCGGCAGTGGCTCGGAGACAGTGGGGGCGAATGGCCCGGACCGAGATTGCGGCCTGGTCGGCGTAGTGCTTGACGATGTTTTGATATACCGCTTGGCCGGACAGGGGACGGACCAGTGAGCCTCGGGAATTCCGGACGGGGCGGAAGAGGGGACCCTCCACGTCCTCACGGTGACCGGCGCATTCGAGGTAGTCTTCGATGAGAGCGGCAGCGGCGGGATGAACCGGCAGGTACCTAAGCCGCGAGCCCTTCCCGTGGACGACCAGGGTTGGAATTCCCCGGCGCATTTCGAAATCACTTACCCGGAGCCGGCAGAGTTCTCCGCGACGGAGGGCGTGGTAGAGGAGCACGGCGAGGATGGCCCGGTCGCGACGGTCCTTCAGACTGTCGGTTGCCGGCGCCGCCAAGAGCCGTTTGGCCTGCGCATCAGACAACGCCGGCGTTTTGCCCTCGTTGGC